>NZ_JAOSIT010000003.1:0-34001 GCF_030586975.1 Candidatus Phytoplasma gossypii
CCTTGAGCCTAGCACTGCTAGTTTTAACCCTAAGAAGGTGCTTTTAGGGAGATCAAAGTTACTACATAATTCTACGGGAAGTGTTAGGAGCAGTTTACCATCATTAAAGTTAAAAATATCTGTAGAAGCTTGATTAATTTAGATGGAAAAGTGTAGAAAGGGGTCAACTAATTTAACCTAATTGATAATTTACATAATGCATTAACAAAACATCATATATCCTTCCTAATCCTGGTCACAATATCTTACCAAAATGTTTTAATTAAACCACTCTACTTAACCGCTTAGGGACTTGCACCTTTTCCTTGACTTCTGGTCTGGCGTCGACTTGTTGACTAGATATTTCGTCTCATCTCGCTTGCGTGCTTTTGCTGTTATCAACTTTTCTTTCGAACTAGTTGATCAAGCCCACCTTGTGGTGTTTACGTGACCTCTAGAGAGATTATCACTCTAGGCTATGCGTTAAATAGCAGAATTATGAGCATCTTTTGCGCCCGTTAATACTTAAAGCAAATTTAAAATTCAAAGTTTCATTATAATAAATATAATATATTTTAAAAAAATAATTAGCCACACTTTTGTTTTCGTGTTGGAAAATTAAATTAATTTCTTTATTTTTGCTTAAAATAAATTTTTTTTTCATCATAATAATTTTTTAAATTTGATTAATTAAAATATTATAAAAAATAAAAATTTTAATTTTATTCATAATACTAAACTGTTAATTGATAACGTCCTTTAGATCTTCTATTAGATAAAAGACGGCGACCACTAGAATTAGACATTCGTTTTAAAAAACCATGTGTTCTTTTTCGTTTAATTTTACTAGGTTGATAAGTTCTTTTCATTTTTCTTAATATCTTTTCCTTTGGAATATTTTAAATTTAATCAATAACTAAAATAAAACAATAAAAACTATTAATATTAGTTAAATTTCTAACGATGGAGGTTTGCCATTTGTCTGCGCTAGTATCTTTAAACAACTAGATTCGGCGATGTAGTTCGAGTACGTTAGTTGACTTAAATTCCTTGTTATACAAAAATATGAGATAATGCCTTGAATCATTAATAAGGAGTTGATAATTGTTCTAGCATTTTTAGGATAATTCTATCTCGCATTAAAGGTCTGTTTTTATCCCTTCCTTTCGGAAGATACACTCTTTTAACCGGATTCGAGTTGTCTTGATTACGAACGTATTTTTGGTGATCCTTATTTAATTGGATTAAATTAATATCACTTATGTTTCTCTGATCAATTCTGGGTGTTTCTACTCCTTAGTTGATAGCAACCAAATTAAATGTGGAGGGTAATGTGGAGGGTGTATTCGATAATTTTAAAGATTAATCGCGAATCTTATTCATGGTCCGTGGAAGCTTAACTCAAAATCATTCCTAGCTTCTGCGGTTGTAATAATAAACAATAAATTACTTTCTTCTTTCGCCCTATAAGAGTCATTAACTCTCTTCTCGGTAAGCCGATTAACTAAATTATTCCAAATTTAGGTTTACGCTTACGACTACTAAGAAGATTCTTTATCCTTGACTATCCAGGCTTTTATTTCTGGATTAGTAAATTTAATTACTTCGTTTTAGGATTCTCCAAGTTACGCTAAATTTCAACCTTAATTCCTTAGGAGAAGTATCCTCTTTAGCGAGGCTGATTCCAGGTTTTCTTTTCCGATAAACTACTCCGTACTTCTGATATATACTAGTAGACTCTGGACTGTCCGTCTAAGCAACTTCCGAACAGATTTGGTTATTACATCAATTTTCCTTCTTAGACCATTGCAGGTTTCTCCATAGAATTATTTGGTGGCAGCGTCTTCTTGACTAATTTGCTTTTGTCGCAACCCGCTTTTATGATCTGCTATAATCTGACATTCTTTCGTCTGCCAGAACGACCATCTCCTTTCAGAGTTTATCGGCCCCAGCTATTGGTTAGATAGCAGGAAATTTAGACCTCTTAGGAGAGCTCATTTAAATTATAAATATTTTTAGTTTAATCCATTATTAATAATTTTAACTAAATAAAATTTCTTGAACCTGTTTTTGATCTAATTTTTCTATTAATAAAGTTAATAAATTAATAGTGTGAATTATATCTTGTTGATGAACAATAGACGCATGAGAGTGTATATAACGAGTAGGTACCGAAATTACTAACGCTGCGGCACCTATATGACGCGTATGCATAGCAGCAGCATCTGTAGTTCCGCCTTCTGGAGCAGCTTCTTGAAAAGGAATATTATTATTTCGAGCCACTTTTAATACAAATTCTCTTAAAGCTGTATGAGCAACTAATCCATGATCATAACAAGATATTTGCGGTCCTTTTCCTAAATAACTAATCGATGAATTTTGATTACCAGGAACATCATTAGCAACGCACACGTCTACCGCTATAGCAATATCAGGTTTGACCTTATTAGCGCTAGTAATAGCCCCTCTTAAACCAACTTCTTCTTGAACTGTAAAAGCACCTATAAATTGATTAGGATTATTTTGTAATTTGTGTAATACTTCAATAACAATTAACACTCCCACACGATTATCTATCGCTTTAGCCAATATAAAATTTTCATCCCCTAAAGTCCGAAATTCTAAATAAGGAGTAATCATATTTCCAATAGTCACTCCTAATTGTTGAGCTGCTTCCTTGGTGGAAACACCTATATCTAAAAACAAATTTTTCATATTAGGAGCTTGATTACGTTCGTTTGAGCTCAAAGAATGAGGAGGTTTAGCACCAGTAATACCCCAAATAATACCTTTATTAGTATGAATCTGCCAAAGTTGAGCTAACATAACTGTCGGTAACCAGCCGCCTATAGTTTGAAATTTAACAAAACCATTGTCTGTTATTTCGGTTACCATTAAACCAATTTCATCCATATGACCAGCCAACATAATTTTTGGACCATTTTGCCCTTTATAAGCTATTAAACTACCTAAATTATCATATTCTATTTTATTTACTGAAGAAATAATATTATTTTTAACATAACTTGTAATCTGTTTTTCTTGACCAGAAATACCATTTAACATAGTTAATTCTTTAATTTTAATTAATAAATCAGACATTTTTTGATGCGATCTCCTTTTTCAAAAAAAAATATTTTTTTGATTATTTCACAGTTATTTTATTATAATTAGAAATTTGATTAATCACAATAAATAGATAGAATAAAGATAAACAACCAAACAAAACAGAAAAAATTCTTAAAATTATATAAGAAAAATCAATATTTTTTCCTAATAAAAAACAACTTGTCCCAAAAGTTACTAAATAACCGTTAAAACTCCAAATATTCATTTTATTATTTTTCCATCCACACAAATGCAAAGAAATAAAACAATGAATCATTAAAATATAACTAATAATATTGCTTAAATTTAACAATTTTTTTACAAAAACATTAGTTATTAAAAAAGATAAAAACAAACTACCAGAAATAAGCGATAATAAACATGTTTCTATTAAAAAGAAAAACTTTTTTAATCCTGAATTTTTTTTAAAATTTACAAATACAAAATAATAATTAAATAATAATAATAAAATTCCTAATAAAATATCAATTATTCGGACGCCTTTTATAGAAAAATATTGAGGTTCAAAGCATGTTACGGCACTTAATAAAAATAAAATAGTTATTAAAATATTTAAAATAATTTTCTGAAAAGTTATTTTTTTAATTTCATACATATTTGTTGAACCTCTCTAAAAAAATCTATAATAAAATTAGATTTTATTTACAATGTTTCCAGTAACAAATCAATTAATTCCGCTTTTTTCAACTTAGACACTTTATTAATGTTATTTTTTTTTGCTAATTGACGCAAAGTTAATAAATTCATTTTTTGTAAAGATGATAAGTTTATTGTAAATTCATTATCTGCGAAAATATCTAAATTTTTAGATTTTAAATCACCAATATTATCAGTTACAGGGACAATAGTATCTTGAAAATCTTGTTTAATATTTTGCGAATTTAAATCAGATTTCAAAATATCTGTCGAATCTAATGTAGATTTAGAAATATTTTTTGTTAATTTATTTTGCTTAAAATCAAGCAAACTTTTTTGAGATAATTCGATATAAAATTTAAACATTTCAGGTTTATTAATAATTAAATTAGATAAAATTTTACGATTTAAATCAACACCAGCTAATTTTAAACCATATATAAAAGAGGAATAATTCATACCATTTTCTGAACATCCAGCATTAATACGACGGATCCATAAAGAACGCCAATCTCTTTTATTTCTTTTACGACCAACATAAGCATATTGCCAAGAACGCATTACTTGTTCATGAGCAGTTTTATAAATAGTGCTTTTAGAACCTACATAACCCTTAGCTAATTTTAATATTTTCTTACGACGTCTACGTCGAGCTGGGACTAAATTGACTTTAACCATGACTCTTCTTCTTTCTTTAGATTTATATCAATTTACTAAATTAAATTTTTAATACGTTTTAAATCTGAAGAATCTACATAAGTAAATCCTCTTAATTGTCTATTTTGTTTAGTAGTTTTGGAACCAGCTAAATGATTTTTAAAAGCATGTTTGCGTAACCATTTACCAGTTTTAGTAATTTTGATACGTTTTTTTAAACCTTTATGTGTTTTTTTTTTCAAAATCAATTACCATTATTTCTTTCTATTTTTTTAAAGCAAAAAACTAAATGTATAACAACATATTCAAAATAAACTAATAATTAAAATTAATTAGACTTTAAAGGAACTAACAAAGAATTGATTTGATTTCCTTCTATTTTAGGAGGAATATCTACCTTCGAGACTAAATTTAAAGCTGATATAATTTTCTTAAAAATATCGCTACCAATACTAGGATTTGTAGCCATTCTGCCTGGCAAAAGCATATTAATTTTTACCTTATGTCCGCTTTTCAGAAAATCTTCAGCTTTTTTAATTTTAATATATAAATCATTATCTTGAATACGAGGACTTACACAAATAGTTTTAATATTTATTTGATTATGCTGTTTTTTGCGATTTTGTTTAATTTTTTTTTGTTGTTCGTAATAAAATTTGGAATAATTAACTAAACGCACTACTTTAGGATTGGAATGAGCATTAATTAAAACAAAATCTTCATTTTGCTGTCCAGCTATCTCAAATATTTGTTCTTTTTGAAAAATTCCTAATTGTTTTCCTTGATTATTGATAACCAAATATTCTCCGGAAGGAACTTTTTCGTTATATAAAAAACTAATTTTTAAATTTTCTTTTTTATTTTTTTTATGTTTAATAATGTGAATAACTCCTTTTTTTACACTATATTTATAATTTTAGCAAAAAACTTAAAATTATTTAAAATAAACTTAATTATTATATATTAATAAAATTGAAATATATATCATCTCTTTCAACGAAAAAATCATTTTTGCTATTATTAATAAATAATTAACTCTTCTAAGAACTAAAAAATACAAATCTTATATTTTTCCAATAAATTATTTAATTACCTTGTTAACTTGAATATAGGTAAAATTATAAAATTTACAAATAGATAATTAAATAATAAAACAAAAAATTCTTATTAATAAGACAATTTTACTCATTATTAATTTTAAATTTTCATTTTTAAATTTATTATGATTTATTTTAATTAAATTAAAATTTAAATTAATGACCAAAAATAAACTTAAAATACTTTTATAAATTTAAAAAATTTAAATCAATTAAATCAAAAATCAATTTATTAACTTAAATATCAAAATAATAATTTTTATAATTTAAATATTTAAATGATAAAAATTTTAATATGATTAAAAATATAAAAAAAGACTATACACTAGTCTTCTTTCATAATTAAATAACTTTAATTAATTCGGTAAAATTTCAATAATTTTTCCTGAACCAATAGTTTTACCACCTTCACGGAAAGCAAAAGAAGTACCTACTTCTAACGCAACAGGTTTAATTAAATCAACTTCAATAGTCGCATTATCACCTGGCATCGCTACAGCAACATCATTAGGCAAAGTAATAACCCCTGTAACATTAGCAGTTCTAAAGAAAAATTGAGGTCTATAATTAGTTCTGAATGATTTTTTACGACCACCTTCTTCTTCGGTTAAAATATAAACTTCTGCTTTAAATTTAGAATATACCTTTAAAGAATTCGGTTTCACTATTACTTGACCTTTTTTAATATCACTATGTTTAATACCACGCAATAAAATAGCAGCATTATCTCCTGCTTGAATTTGGGTTTTAGATTTTTTAAAAATTTCCAAACCAATTGCGACAGTAGAAGTATCTTTATCTAAACCAAGAATTTGGACTTCTTCACCTAAAGTTAATTTACCTCTTTCTACTCTACCAGAAGCAGTTGTTCCACGACCTGTAATAGAATATATATCTTCAATAGGCATCAAAAAAGGTTTATCAATATCACGAATAGGCAAAGGTAATTTATCCAATTCTGCTACTAAATCTGCAATTTTAGATAAATAACTTTGATCACCATCTAAAGCTTTTAAAGCAGATCCTTGAATAATAGGAATTTCTGATCCATTATAACCATTTTTAGTTAAAATTTCACGTATTTCATGTTCTACTAAAGGTATTAAATCAGGAATAGCTTTATCGCATTTATTTAAAAAAACTATTAAATTAGGAACTCCTACATGTTTAGCTAATAAAATATGTTCGCGAGTTTGAGGTTGAGCACCATCAGCAGCCGAAACTACCAAAATAGCTGCATCCATTTGAGCTGCTCCAGTAATCATATTTTTAATATAATCCTTATGACCAGGACAATCAATATGAGCATAATTACGAGTGTCACTTTCATATTCTAAATGATGAGCATTAATAGTAATACCACGCTCTTGTTCTTCAACAGTTTTATCTAAAGTTTTAATATCTTTACGAAATTTAGCTAAATTTTTTGCAGCTAAATAATTATTAATAGCCAAACTTAAAGTACTTTTTCCGTGATCTACATGACCAAGAGTTCCTACGTTTAAATGAGGTTTAATTATTTGTGATTCTTCTTTAATATTTATTTTTTCTTTTGACATTTTTTTCTCCATTTAATATTTTTATACTAAAATAATTAATTAAATTATTTATAATAACCGAAATATTAATAAATAATACGGATAGATTAATTGCTTTTTATTCAGCGATTTGTATTTGCTGTTTTATTTACAATCAGCCCAAGTCCAAACGGTGCGAGCAAGTTTCCCAGTACAACACTTTCCCTAATTTACTCTCTTGCGAGAACTAATTTCCCCTAACGGTTAATTAGCTATTTATTCTTATTGTTCTTATTCTTTTGATATTATGTATTTGTTGATTGGTTATCTTTTGATGACAATCTTCACACAATACCTTTGTTCTTTTATTCATGATCCTTTAGTGATTCGCGTTGCGAACTGTCCCAATGTGATGAATTTGCAGTTGGGTTGTTTTGTCGCAGTTCTCACAACGTTCCTCCTTCAGAAGATAGGTTAGATTCGTACGACCATGGAATATGTATTTGTTGATGATAATATCAGGATTTTACTTATAGTTACCCATTTTTTTAATTCTATCCCAAGAGTAGTTAACCCATGATTCATATTGGGTTTTTCCTTTATTAATTTAAATGAGATAAAACACCTAGATTGTTAGCTAAACAAAAGTATCGGATAATTCCTCGGGCAATTGTTTTATAGGTCCGAATTATTTCTAATTTGTCTCTATCCACTAATGTTTCGTCATGTTTCACCTTTCCCTTTATTAACCGATTGTATTCATATCTATATTCTTCGGCTTTCACTTTAGGAACTCGGCTTTGGACATTGCCGTTTAAGGAATTCCATGTGGTTTTAATACTACGAGTTTTAGATTACTTCAATTTCCTTCTTAGGCCATTTCAGGTTTCTCCATAAAATTATTCGTTGGCAGAGTCATCTTGGCTAATTCGCTTTCGTCGCAATCCGCTTTTATGGTTTGCTGCAATTAGGAATTCTTTCGTTTGTCGGACCGACCATATCTTTTCAGGGTTTATCAGCCCTGGCTCCTGGATATTGGTTAAATATCGCGAAATTTAGGCATCTTTTAGCGCCCATGTTATATCTATAAAGTTATATCTATAAATTTTATTTATTACGTGATTCAATAATTTTATTAGCGATATGGTCAGGAGCTTTTTCATATTTAAAAAATTCCATAGAAAAATTAGCTCTTCCTTGAGTATTAGAGCGCAAACTACTTGAATATTTAAACATTTCTGCTAAAGGAACAAAAGCCTGAATTTTCATAACCATACCTATGTTTTCTTGATTCTCTAAACGACCTCTACGCGAAATTAAATCTCCGATAACATTACCAATATATTCATGAGGAGTAATTAATTCTAATTTCATAATAGGTTCTAAAATAACAACTAATTTGCTATTACGTAATTTTCGCAAAGCTGCTGCTGCAGCAGATTTAAAAGCAAATTCCGAAGAATCCACTTCATGAAAAGCACCACTAAATAAAATTGCTTTAATATCAGTTAAAGGATAACCAGCGATTATACCACTAGATAAAGATTCTTGTAAACCTTTAGATACGGCTGGAATATAGTTTTGCGGGATAGCACCGTATTTAACATTATTAACAAATTCAAAACCTTTTCCAGGATTAGGTTCAAATAAAATTTGCACATAACCATACTGGCCGCGACCTCCTGTTTGATGTTTACATTCTCCATCAACTTCTATAGAACTAATTAAAGTTTCTCGATAAGCAACTTGAGGTTCTGACACTTTTACTTGAATTTGAAATTCTCTTTTTAAACGTTCCATGAGAACATCCAAATGTAAATCACCCATTCCAGCAGCAATCATTTGTTTCGACTCTGGATCTACAGTAAATTTAAAAGTCGGATCTTCTTGAGTAAAACTAAACAAAGCAGAACTAATTTTGTCCTGTTCTTTGGAAAAAACAGGTTCTACTGCAACTTGTAAAACTGGTTCAGGAAAACTCATTTTTTCTAACAAAATAAAATCATTTTCATATGTCAAAGTGTCGCCTGTAATAGTATTTTTTAAACCAATTACGGCTACAATATCACCAGCATAAGCTTCTTTAATATCTTGTCGAGAATTAGCATGCATTAATAATAAACGTGAAGCGCGTTCTGTAATATTTTTATTATTATTTTGCACATAAGAACCAGATTTTAAACAACCTGAATAAATACGTATAAAGGTTAAACGTCCAAAAGAATCTGTCATAACTTTAAAAGCTAATGCGATAAAAGATTCTTTAAAATTAATTTTACGAACAATAGGTTGTTCATTTTTATCATAACCATTAATGTTGGGCAAATCTAAAGGTGAAGGCAAAAAATCTACTAAAGCATTTAATAAAGGAAAAATACCTTTATTTTTTAAAGCTGAACCACATAAAACTGGAAAAAAATTCACTTCTAAAGTAGCTTGGCGAAGTGCTTTTTTAATGAGAGTAGTAGAAATAGGCTTATTTTCCAAAAGATTATTTAATAATTCGTCATTTAAAGAAGCTAGTTTATCTATTAATATTTGTCTTTTGGAATTAACAAGTTCTTTTAGTTCTTCAGGAATAGGAATTAATTGATTTTCTCGATCAGGACTAGAAGAATATTCCCAAGCTTGCATTTCTATTAAATCAACAAAACCACGAAAATTATTTTCTACACCGATAGGCCATTGGATGGCATAAGCAAAAACATTTAATCTTTTTTCTAAACTAGCGATAGCATTTTCAAAATTAGCCCCTAATTTATCAATTTTATTAACAAACACAATTCGAGGAACTTTATAATAAGTTGCTTGACGCCAAACTGTTTCTGTTTGCGGTTCTACTCCGGCTTGAGCATCTATAACTACTACACCACCATCCAAAACACGTAAAGAACGATTAACTTCTGAAGAAAAATCAATATGTCCTGGAGTATCAATAATATTAATTTTACAATTATTCCAAAAAACAGTAGTAGCAGCTGATGTAATTGTAATTCCTCTTTCTTTTTCTTGGTCCATCCAATCCATTTGCGCTAAACCTTCATGAGTTTCTTTAGCTATACGAATTTTTCCGGTATAAAATAAAATTCTTTCAGTAGTAGTAGTTTTTCCTGCATCGATGTGAGCCATAATACCAATATTACGTATTTTACTTAATTCTAATTCAATTCCCATATTGTCTCCTTTAAGTTGAAAATATTAAAAACAGTGATTTTACCAACGATAATGAGCAAAACTTCTATTAGCTTCAGACATACGATGAATTTCCTCGCGTTTTTTAACTGCTAATCCTGTTCCAGAAGCGGCAGAAATAATTTCTTGAGCAAGTTTTTCTTGCATACTTTTTTCATTACGTTTGCGTGCTCCCATAATTAACCATTTCAAACCTAAAGAATAGCGTCTTTCTACTGAAACTTCTAAAGGAACTTGATACTTTTGACTCCCAATAGTGCGTGTGCGTAGTTCTACTAAAGGCATAATATGATTAAAGGCCTCATTCAAAACTTCAATGGGTTCTTTTTTTGTTAAAACTTTAACTTGAGATAAACAATTATATACTATAGAACAAGCAACATCTTTTTTTCCATCTTTCATCAATTTATTAATAACTCTAGTTACTAAAACAGAATTATAAATAGGATCTAAAAGTAATGTTCTTTTTTTAAAACTTTTTTTACGAGACATAAGTTTATACACCTTAATTTATTTACATTTTAATAAATTCTTATTTTTTTGCACCATATCGAGAACGACCTTGTTTTCGATTAGCTACTCCAGCAGTATCAAGAACTCCTCGAATAACTTGATAACGAACTCCAGGTAAATCTTTAACACGACCACCTCGTATTAACACAAGACTATGTTCTTGTAAATTATGACCTATACCAGGAATATAAGCTGTCACTTCTTGACGATTTGACAAACGAATTCTAGCTACCTTTCTTAAAGCAGAATTAGGCTTTTTAGGAGTAGTAGTATATACTTTCAAACAAACTCCAGATTTTTGAGGAGAATTAATATTTTTAAATTTCTTTTTTAAAATATTAAAACGAACAGATAAAGCTGGTGATTTGGTTTTAGTATTTTTTTTTACTCTTCGTTTTCTGATTAACTGAGAAATAGTAGGCATATTTAAATAATAAAACCTTTCTTTGTTATTTTTGGTAATTAGAAATATAAGACGACCTAAATTTTATCTTTTTTTTGAATAAAAGTCAATATAAACTTCATGTCGTTAAAACAAGATTATTTAAAAAACTTAACAATAACAACTAGCTCCAAAATAAAAAATATATATTCAAATTTAATTTATGAATTATGATTAACAATTATTTATTAAAAATTATTTATTTTTGTCTTCTTCTGTTAACGGATATTCGAATAAAGAATGATTTAAAATTCCAGTTCCGGCAGGTATTAAACCACCTAAAATAACATTCTCTTTTAAACCTAATAAAAAATCTTTTTGACCTTTAATTGTAGCATCAATTAAAATTTTAGTAGTTTCTTGAAAAGATGCTGCAGATAGTAAAGAATCGCTTTTTAAAGAAGATCTTGTAATACCCAAAACTATAGGACGTCCAGCTACTAATTTTTTATTTTGTTGAATTAATTGCATATTTATTCTTTTAAATTCTTTAATAGAAACTTCGGATCCTGGTAATAAATTACTATCCCCTTCAGAAATAACTAAAATTTGTTTAAACATTTGGCGAATAATAATTTCGATATGTTTATCACTAATGTAAACGCTTTGAGATTGATATACTTGCTGTACTTCTTCCAAAATATATTTTTGGGTAGTTACTACAGAACTAATACGCAATAATTCCCTTAAATCTATTGAGCCAGAAGTTAAACGTTGTCCAGCTTTTATAGCCGTGCCATCATTAACTAAAATATCTACATTAGAATCTACAGTATAAATATATTCTTGTTGAGGATTAATTGCCGAAACTATAACAATATCTGATGAATAAAGATTACTAGATTTAATTTCTTTAATTACACCATCATATTCGCTTATTAAAGCTTTACCTTTAGGCTTACGAGCTTCAAATAATTCTTGAATACGTGGCAATCCTTGAGTAATATCAGAAACCGATAAAACCCCTCCTGTGTGAAATGTTCTCATAGTTAACTGAGTACCAGGCTCACCAATAGATTGGGCAGCAATAATACCAACAGCTTCTCCGATCTCAACTGCTTTATTAGTGGCTAAATTTAAACCATAACATTTAGCGCAAATACCATAATCAGAATTACATGTTAAAACACTTCTAATTTTCACAGATAAAAATCCAATTTTTACAATATTTTCGGCTATTTCACGAGTAATCAATTCACCAAAATTAACTATAACTTGATTATTTAAAGGATCTACAATACTTTGCGCTATATAACGACCAAATAAACGTTGTTGTAACGAAATAATTTCTTTACCATCTTGCTCTAAAGAAGTTACATAAACACCTTTATCACTACCGCAATCATTTAACATAATAATCACATCTTGAGCCACATCAACTAAACGACGAGTTAAATATCCTGATTCAGCTGTTTTTAAAGCTGTATCAGTAGAAACCTTTCTGGCTCCATGCGTCGAAATAAAAAATTCATGTACATTTAAACCTTCTTTAAAAGAAGATTTAACAGGAATTTCTAATTGATTATTAGTAGGACTATGCATTAAACCTCTCATACCAGATAATTGCGCAAAATTAGAAACATTACCACGAGCACCACTATCACTTATCATAAATAAATGATTATCTTGATTAAATTCTTGCATCAAACCTTCTTGGATAACATTACGAACATTTTTCCATTCTTGAATAATTAAACTTTTTTTTTCGCTAGTGGTTAAAAATCCTTTATCGTGCCATTGCTCAATTTCTATAATTTTATTTTCTACTTGAGCTATTAATTCATCTTTTTTAGAATAAACATTAATATCTGCGTGAGAAATAGTTACACCTGACATAGTTGAATATTTAAAACCTAAATTTTTAATATCATCTAACATTTTAGATGTTTCCGAAATATTACTTCTTTTAAAAACACGATCAATTATAAGCGATAAAAAACGTTTTTTAAAAGGTTCTGGAATAGGAATATTATTCAAATATTCATTCAAATGAACACCTTTAGGTATAAAATAAACATCTGGTGTTTTTATTTCTAAATTAAATATGGTAGGTTCTTGCAAATAAGGAAAATCATTAGGCAAAATACTATTAAAAATCAATTTACCTAATGTAGTAACTAAATATTTATTTTTTTGATTATCATCAAAATAAGAAGAAATATTAGAAACACGTACTAAAATACGAGTATGTAAAGCTATTTGTTTATTATAAAAAGCTAATTCAGCTTCTTGTAAATCATTAAAAACTTTACCTTCATTGCGATGTTTATAACGATGTTGTTCATTTCTGCTATCAGAATTATAACCTTTTATAATACGTTTGCGTGTTTCTTCGATAGTTAAATAATAATTTCCCAAAACCATATCTTGAGAAGGAGATAAAACTGGACTACCATTTTTAGGATCCAATATATTATAAGAAGATAACATTAATAAACGAGCTTCAGCTTGAGCTTCTACAGAAAGGGGAACATAAACAGCCATTTGATCTCCATCAAAATCTGCATTAAAAGCTAAAGTAACTAAAGGATGTAATCTAATAGCTTTACCATCAATTAATTTAACTTGAAAACCTTGCAATCCTTGGCGATGCAAAGTAGGCGCTCTATTTAATAAAACAGGATGTTCTTGAACAACTTCTTCTAATAATTTCCACACATGTTCGTTCATTTTTTCGTATAAAATATTAGCACTTTTTTTATCAATACCTTTAGATTCTTGTAATTTATTTAATACAAAGGGTTTAAACAAAACAATAGCCATTTGCCGAGGAATACCACATTGATGTAATTTTAAATCAGGTCCTACGATAATAACAGAACGACCAGAATAATCTACCCTTTTTCCTAATAAATTTTGACGAAAACGTCCTTGTTTACCTCTTAACATTTCTGATAAAGATTTTAAAGGTTTATTGCGTTCAATATTAGAAGTGCTTTTTTTACTAGATTTAGCATTATCAAATAAAGCATCTACAGCTTCTTGTAACATTCTTTTTTCATTTTTAATAATTAATCTAGGAGCATTTTGTTTTAATTGTCTTTTTAAACGATTATTACGATTTAAAATTCTGCGATATAAATCATTAATATCAGCAGAAGCAAAACGTACACCTTGTTCTAAAGCAACTATAGGTCTTAAACTAGGAGGAATGACATTAATAGCTTCTAAAACAATCCATTCCGGTTTATTATCGGACTGATAAAAAGATTCCATTAATTCTAATCTTTTAACAATCAAATCTCTTTTTTGCTTAGATGCTTGTTTTAATTCTAACCTTAATGACTGAATAGTTTCTTCCATATTCAATTCTTTTAACATAGTTTTAACAGCTTCAGCACCAGTTAAAGCGACAAAATTATTATCACAACGTTCTAAATATTGACCATATTCTAACTCAGATATAATACTATATTTAGTTAAATCACTATTACCAGGATTAATCACTATATATGATACATAATAAACAATTTCTGCCAATTCTTTAGCTTTCATTCCTAATAAAATAGCTAAACGACTAGGTAAGCTATTCAAAAACCATGTGTGAACTACAGGAGCAGCTAAATCAATATGACCCATTCTTTCCCGCCTAACTAATTGTTCTGTAATTTCTACACCACATTTAGAACAAATTTGACCTTTTTTTAAAGTTTGTTTTTTAGAACATATACATTGCAAATCCTGAACAGGACCAAAAATAATGGGGCAAAATAAGCCTCCTTTTTCCGGTTTAGCTGTACGATAATTAATAGTTTCATAATTTACAACTTCACCATAAGATTTTTGACGAATTTCATGAGGCGAAGATAAACGAATCTTAAAATAATCATATTCTCGATTGCTATTATTTGCAAAAATGGCCTTATCAATTATCCATGAAGATGCAGATTCATTTTCATTATTCTCATTTTTCAAAACGATATCTTCTATATCCGCAACAGAATTATCAATTTTCTGATTAAAATTATCTTTCGAACCATTATATAAATTTAAAATATTCATTACAAGATTCTGATGAGAATGATTATAACTAAATAACTTAAGCAAAACATCTTTATCAGTTGCCAATAAAGAGAAACAATTGAAAATATTATTTTGACATAAAATATCTAAAACCTCTTGATTTAAATTTAAATTATTTAAAGATTCAGGAAGACCATATTTTTTTAAAATAACTATAAATTCTCGAAAAGATTCTTCGTTTAATAAAGAAACTAATTCATTTAAATGATAATTATTAATATCATTTAAACTATTAATACCTATAGATTTTAAATTTTTTAAAGTTCTTTTAGTTAAAGTAAAATCTTCAATTTTCATATTTAACATAATTGGGGTTACTTCTTGTTCTCCTTATTATTCGAAACTAAAGAACGATTAATTTGATTATCTTTAGTATCAGCTTTAATTAATTCTACATGCAATCCTAACGCTTGCAACTCTTTAGTAAAAACTCTAAAACTTTCCGGAATAGAAGGTTTAGGAAAACGTAAACCATTAACTATAGCATGATACAATTGATTGCGTCCTATAATATCATCACTTTTCAAAGTTAAAATTTCTTGTAAAGTATGAGCAGCTCCATAAGCCAATAAACTCCAAGTTTCCATTTCGCCAATTCTTTGACCACCTAAAAAATTACGACCACTACCAGGTTGTTGTAAAATTAGAGTATAAGTTCCAACATTTCTAGCATGTATTTTATCTTCAACCATATGGGATAATTTTAACATATACAAAATACCCACAGATATAGGATTATCATATGGTTCACCTGTTCTACCATCGTATAAAATCATTTTTCCATCAAAAGGCAAATTAGCTTCTTGCATAATATTTTTTAAATCTTCATTATCGGCTCCATCTAAAACCAGAGTAGCTACCTTAATATTTAATTTATACGCAGCCATTCCTAAATGCATTTCTAGAATTTGTCCAATATTCATCCGACTAGGCACACCTAAAGGATTTAAAATAACATCTACAGGAGTTCCATCCGACATATAAGGCATATCTACTTTAGAAGCAATACAAGAAATTACTCCTTTATTACCATGCCTTCCAGCTATTTTATCGCCTTCTCGGATTTTTCTTTTTTTAGCTATATAAACTTTAATAATTTCATTAACACCAGGAGCAGAAATAAAATCACCTTTTTTAACAGAAAAATACTGAACACTCTGAACAATTCCACTTTCGCCACAAGGTACTTTCAAAGAAACATCTTTATAATCGCGAGATTTTTCTCCAATAATTGTTTGAATTAATTTTTCATAGGGATTATTTTCTAAAGAACTTTGAGGAATAATAACAATTTTGCCAACTAAATAATCACCTTCATTAACTTCAGAACCCGGAATAATAATACCTCGAGAATCTAAATTTTTAATAGCCTCAGCACTAACATTCGGTATTTCTCGAGTTATTTCTTCTCTTCCTGCGCCCTTCTTTAATTCCCTAACTTGAATTTCATATTTACTAATATGAACAGAAGTAAAAATATCTTCTTGTACTAAACGTTCTGATAAAATCACAGCATCTTCATAATTATAACCATCCCAAGTCATAAAAGCTACTGTAACATTTTTACCTAAAGCTAATTCGCCTTGATGAGTAGAAGAACCGTCAGCAATAATATCTCCTTTATGAACATTTTCATTTAATTTAACAATAGGTTTTTGCAAAATTAAAGTATCTTGATTAGATTTATCAAAAGTAGATAAAATATAACTCTTTTGTTCTCCATGGTTATTCTCAATAATAATTTTTTTAGCATCTACATAAACTACAATACCATCATCTTCAGCAATAACAACGCAACCTGAATCTTTTACTATTCTATGTTCAATACCAGTAGCTACAATAGGAGCTTCAGAAATTAACAAAGGTAAAGCTTGTCGTTGCATATTAGCACCCATTAATGCTCTAGAAGCATCATTATGTTCTAAAAAAGGAATAGATGCTGTAGCTACAGATACAATTTGTTTCGGAGAAACATCTATATAATCAATTTGATCAACATTATATAAACTAATTTCTCCATTTCGTCTAGCTATTACTTTTGTTTGTTTAAAACTAAAATCATCATTTAAACAAGACGAAGATGTGGCAATGATACGGTTTTCTTCTTGAATAGAAGTTAAATATTCATATTGATGGGATACTACTGATTTACCATTTTCATGAATTACTTTAAAAAAAGGAGTCTCAATAAAACCATATCGATCTACTTGAGCATAAGTAGCTAAAGAACAAATTAATCCAATGGATGGTCCTTCGGGAGTTTCAATAGGACATAATCTACCGTAATAAGAATCGTTAACATCTCTCAACTCTACACCTGCTCGATCACGATCAATACCTCCACTGCCTAAAGCGGAAATTCTACGTTTTTGAGTAATAATAGCTAAAGGATTAATTTGATCCATAAAATGAGATAAACGTGAACTACAAAAAAAAGTTTTAATAGCCATAGAAAGAGAAGAAAAATTAAACAATCCTCCTGGCGTAATAGATTCGAATTTACTAATAGACATACGATCTTTAATATTTTTTTTAGTTCTATTCAAACCTACGCGTAATTGATTTTTTAAAAGTTCTCCAATCAATCTTAATCTTCTATTACCTAAATGATCGATATCATCAATAGTTCCGATATTATGATAAAGATTTAAATAATAACTAATAGATGCTATTATATCAGATAAAACAATATTTTCAGCATCTTCAGATTGATCGTTACCTATAATTTTAATAAAATGCTTATTGTTTTTATTATCCACAACATAAACTTCTAAACTTTCATTGAAAACTTTTTGCCGATCTTTAACAACTTTATGAACATATTCTTTATTAGCGAAATATTTCATAATTTTATCATCAATATTATATTTATGAGTTTCTAATAAAATCTTCAAAACATTATCATCTAAAAGTGTATCAGCCTTAATTAATACTTGTCCTGTTTGAAAGTGTAAAATATCTTCTTTAATATATATTTGATCATTATTTATATTTTTTCTATAAGTAAATAAATTATTATCATGATTTTGATTTTGCAAATGAAAATCTGAATTAACCAATTCTACACGAAATTTATCTCTATGTAATGATAATTTTTTAATAACTTCATAATTTAAAAAAGTTCCAGCTGAAAATAAAATTTTATTATTGGTTAAATCTTTAATATCTTGAGCTAAAAAAGTATTTTCGGCTCTATTTAAAACATCTAATTTTCGATTTAACTTATATCGTCCTACTAAAGATAAATCATATTTATCTTTATCAAACAAACGATTACGAATAAATTCTCTTGCCGCATTAGTAGGGACTCTTTCTCCTTGATGCAATTTAGAATAAAGCTCAACAATAGCATCATTACAATTAGAATCATTATCTTTATTAAAACTTAAATCTAATAAAGAATTTATGCCGAAAACTTTTTCGATTTCTTCCTGAGTATCAAAACCTAAAGCATGAATAAATTTTGTTAAAGGTATTTTTTTGGAACGATCCAACTTAGCATATAAAAAATCTTTATTATTTTGCTCAAACTCTATCCAAGCACCTCTAGTAGGAATAATTTGAGCAGTAAAACGATTTTTATTAATTTTATTATCTAATTTAGAAGTAAAATAAGCTCCTGCTGAACGAACTATTTGCGAAACTACAACTCTTTCTGTACCATTAATTATAAAAGTTCCCGCAACAGTCATTAAAGGCAAATCTGTCATTAATATACGAGCTTTTTTAGTTTGTTGAGTAATAACATTTTCCAATGTTACATTTAAAAATAATTCCGCACTATAAGTAAACCCCCTTTTTCTAGACTCTTCAGCATTAAATTTAGGTTCTTCTAAAAAAAAATCATTAAAATGTAACTTTAAATCACCATTATAACTCTCAATAGGAAAAATACTTTTTAATGATGTTTTAATACCATAATTTAAAAATTCTTGAAATGATTTGGTTTGAATTTCAATTAAATTTGGCAAATCCAAATCATATTTCATCTTAGAATAATTTCGTCGTTCCACCTTGTTGCCATATTTTACATTACAATATTTTTTCATTTTTTTATTCAGAACTCCCAATAAATATCAACATAAATTGAATTTAAAATTAAAAAATATAAATTCTTAATAAGCGACACATCAAAAACAAACTCGATAACAATAAAGATAATAAAAAACCTAAGATACCTATTTTAGTTCTCAGGTTTAATAAATATTTAGTTTATCAAAAAAATTTTATTTTTGTTGTCGCCTAAAACTATATTTTTTGCAACCAATTTATAAAATATTTTTTTATTCAATTTTCACTTGAGCTCCTAAATTTTCTATTTGTTTTTTGATTTCTTCAGCTTGTTCTTTATTTACATTTTCTTTAATTAATAAATTAGCATTTTCAGCTTGACATGCCGATATTAATTCACCAATGCTAAAACCAAAATTTTTAACTAAATATTGAATAACCGCAGTGCGAGATTGACCCACAGAAGTCATAATAATTTTAAATTCTGTTTGCTCATTTTTTTCTTTATTAACATCTTCAGTAGCGCTACTTGCATTAGCAACATTTTCCATTTCAATACCAAAAGAATCTTGAATTTTAGTTACTAATTCTTGTAATTCTTTAACTTTCATATCACCTAAAAATTGAATAATTTGCTCTATTTTATTATTTTCTGCCATTGTTAATCTCCTATTTATAATTCTTTTGTTTATTTTAACAAATACTTAAAAATGTCTATATAATATTAAAAAATTTTAATCATTATTAATTCCTATTTGTTGTTTTTTCTCTATTAATAATTTTAAAACACTAATTATATTTTTAACAGGCACTAAAACGCTAAATAACAACATAGATAACAATGCTGCTTTAGATGGTATTTGCGCCAATTTAACCATTTGTTCCGGAGAACAAATTTCATTTTCTACAATCCCAAAATTAATTTTTAAAAATTCATTCATTTTAGAAAATTTGTATAAAGCATTTAAAGAAGAAAAAATATCCGAAGAATTAGATAAAGTCCAAAATAAAGCCTTGGGATTCTTAAATTCGGTTAATTCACCATATTTTGACTTAGTTAAAGCTCTTTTAATGATATTATTAGGTACTACTTGAAACTTACATGAAACTAATTTTCGTAATTGACAGCGTAAATTAGTTAAATCAATCACTTTTAATCCTTTAAATTCTAATAAAACAACTAAATTAGAATTATCAATATTTTGAGATAAATAATCAACATAATTACTTTTCTCTTTAATAGTAGATTTTAACATAAATTGTTGTTTCCTTTTTTAAACAATATAAATTTATCGATTATAATATAATTACAAAAAATCTTTTATAACAAAAGAAAATTAAAAAAATAATTTAAATAATTATTTTAAATTTTATCTAATCGATAAAAGATCAACTTTAATACCCGGAGACATAGTAGAAGAGATAGTTATATTTTTAATAAATTCACCTTTTACTGTTTTAGGTTTTATAGAAATTAAATGATTATATAAAAAAACCAAATTGCCTGTTAATTGTTCTCTATTAAACGACAATTTACCTAGCACCGAATGAAGATTACCAAATTTATCTGTTTTATATTCCATTCTACCTTTTCGGATATCCTTTAGAATCGGTTCTACATCCTCTGTCATAGTGCCTAACTTAGGATTAGGCATTAACCCTTTAGGCCCTAAAAGTTTTCCTAACTTTGTCAAGGAAGGCATAAAACTAGAAACAGATATCAAAACATCAAAATCTGTCCAACCATTAGAGATTTTTTGAATTAATTCTTGATCACCAACAAAATCTGCACCTAATTCTTTAGCTTTCTGAGCTTGTTCTCCTTGAGCGATCACAACAATACAAAATTTTTTACCCAAACCATAAGGTAAAACAACAGAACCACGTATATGTTGTTCTAACTTTTTATGTTCAACATTTAAAACAAAAACGCATTCAGCAGTTTCATCAAATTTTGCAGTTTTGATATTATACAATAATTCAACAGCATCATGCATTTTATAAATTTGATTAAAGTCTATTTTTTTACTAATTGATAAATATCTTTTATTTCTTGTCATAAATTTTAATCCTTTTATACTATAAAAATATGCCTTTCTTTTTTTATCGATAAAAAATAATAAATTATTATTTTTCTACAATAATCCCCATATTAATAGCGGTTCCTTCTATAATTTTAGAAGCTTGTTCAATGGAATAAGCATTTAAATCTGGCATTTTTAATTTTGCTATTTCTATGATTTGATCATACTTAATAGTAGCTACTTTATTTTTGATTGAATCAGACGAACCTTTCGAAATATTAGCAGCTTTTTTTAATAAATCACTTGTAATCGGAGTTTTCACAATAAATTTAAAACTTTTATCATCAAAAACTGTAATTTCTACTGGTAAAGTAAAACCTAATTTATCTTTAGTAGCTTCATTAAACTGAGAACAAAATGAAGGAATATTCACTTGAGCTTGTCCTAAAACAGGTCCTATAGGAGGAGCAGGATTAGCTTTGCCAGCTAAAATTTGTAATTTAATATTTTTAACAATTTTTTTCGCCATTATAACTTATTTAATACCAACCTTTTTTATTTCTAAAAATGTTTAACATTTTCTCAATAATTTAAAAAACTATTTTATTAATAACAAATAACAAAATATTATTTTCAAAACGAAAATCCAATTAATTAAATATTTTAACAATTAAAATATCCAAAATATTCATAGTATTATAACATATTTAATCATACTAATTAAATTTCTTAACTAATTTAAAACATTATTTTTATATTTAATTTATTTCTTTAAAAGAAGAAAAAGAAATTTCTATAGGTGTTGCTCTACCAAATAACTCGATTTCGACCATCATTTTATCTTTTTCATAATCTACTAAAGAAACTCTACCTACTTGACCAACAAAAGAACCGTTTATAATTTGAACTCGCTTATTAATTAAATGATCATAATTTGGTTTAGACATAATCCCCATTTTTAATAATATAGGATTAATTTCGCTTTCAGTCAAAGGTATAGGTTTAGAACCTTTTTCTTTTTTAATAGTGCCTAAAAATCCAGTTACTTTAGGAATATTACGAACTATAAACCAAGATTGGTTTGTCATAATCATTTTAATAAAAATATAACCAATATAAATTTTTTTCTCTATTTCTTTTTTAGTGCCATCAACTTTAATTTTAATATGTTTTTCAGTAGGACAAATAACTTCATGAATCAAATTTGATATCCCAATACCGCTATTAGCTATCTTTAATAAGTCTTGTTGAACAACTTTTTCATAACCTGATTGAGTTTGCAAAATATACCATTGAGATTTCAAAAGACTATTATCCTCATCAGTTACATCATTATCAATTATTTTATTATTTTTAATTTTTGATTGCATTCTAAACACCTAAATATATTTTCATTAATAATTTTTAAAATTTCATCATTTAATGAATTAAATTCATCATAAAATTAATTTTAATTCAAATTTTTTTAAGTAAAGATATCATATAAACATCATAAAAATATTGAAATAAATTTAAAATCAAAATTAAAACAACAGTAAATACAAAAACCTGAATAATTTGCTTAATAATTTGGATTTTTGTCGGAAAACTTACCAAACGAAGATCAAAAAAAATATTCCGTACAAAAGGAAAAATACTAATTAAAAAAAAAACACTAGATAGCAATAATAAACAAATACTCCAATGATCAGGAAATTGATGAAAACAATTGCAACAAACTCCCAAAAAAATCATAGATAAAATAACACAAAAAATATTAATTACACTGTATTCTTCCCGCAAAACTTGCATTAAAGGAATTGTTGGTTTTTCTTCGATTTTTTTATATACCACAGTTATCTCCTTTATATTTACAGATAATTTTATTCATCTAGTTTCTTCGTGAATAATATGTTTTTTGCAACAACAACAATATTTTTTTAAAACTAATTTTTGATTACGATTATGTATCTTAACGCGATAATTACGATTTAAACAATTTTGACATATTAAAATATTACTTTTAACCATTATTCTTATATTTTCACAATTTCGATAACCTTATAAATTTTAATAACTTACTAAAGATAAATAAAATATATTATAGTATAAATCTTTTAAATCAAGATAAGCTTTTCTCAATATTATAACATGATTAAATAAATTAATAAATAAATTAAATTAATATTTTTTATTTTTTATATATAAATAAAAAATAATAATAGCTGCCGAAACACTAACATTTAAAGAATTAACCATACCTTGCGTCGGAATACTAACTAAATAATTACATTTTTTTTTTAACAAAGAACGTATTCCTATGCCTTCGTTACCTAATATAATAACTAAAGATTGATTTAAAGGAATAGTATTTAAATTATTATCTATTCCGATTTCGGTCCCAATAATTATAAAATTAAATTTTTGCATAGTTAAAATGGTTTGATATAAATTGCAAACTAAAAAAATATTAACATATTCTAAAGCACCACTTGAAGTTTTAGCTACTGTACTATTTAAAGGAACCTGATGTTTGTTGCTTACAATAATTCCATCAAAATCACTTGCTTCTACAGTACGTATAATTGCTCCAAAATTATGAGGATCTTGAATAGCATCCAAAATTAAAAATTTAACTATTCTATCTGATTTGTCCTTTAAATATTGCAATAAATCTTTTCTATATAAATAATCTTGAACTTCTGCTACTACCCCTTGATGATTATTATTTTGAACTTTATTATTTAGTTGATGTTTATCTAAATAACAATAATTCGGATAATGACGTAATATAAAATTTAAAAAAACTTTATCTTTCATAAGAGGATTAATATATAAAAAATAAATTTTTCTTTTAGCTTTAAGAGCTTCTTTAATTATGTTTTTACCATAAATAATTACCATATCTATATAATTCTTTCGAAATTTCTAAACTCAATCTTATTTCTTAATTCGGAATAAAATTAACAAATTAATCATTAATAATATAATAAAATCAAAATATTTAATCAAAATAAAATCCCAAATAGCAGTCGCAATTTCAGAAATAAAAGGTATCTTCCAAACAAAAATAATCAATAACAAAGAAAAAATAAACATAATACTGAAAAATAAAATTATTTTAAATTTATCAAAAGGAAAGCAATTCATAAATAAAATACTAGCGAAAATAAAAGCAGTTATTAAAGTTAATAAATAAGAGATTTGATAATGAGATTGAAAACTATTAATTTTTCCTGTATATAAAGTTAATATCAAAATATAATTAAAACTAATTAATAAACCATAAATTCCTGATTTTTTTAAAACATCACTAATAAAGAAATTATTTAAAGGTTTATAATTAGATTCTAAAGATAAGAAAAAAGAAGGTATACCGATAAAACAAATATCAATAAAATTTAATTGTAATGGAGTAAAAGGGAAAAAAATTAAATTCTTGCTAAAAAAATTATTAATTATTGTAATCCAAGCTAATAAAAAAGTAAAAATAGTTTTAGTTAAAAAAACAACAGAATTTTTTTCTAAATTATTAATTAATCTACGACCTTCTAAAAAAACAGATGGTAAAGAATCAAATTTAGAATTTATTAAAATTAAATTTGCAACATTTTGAGCAGCTTTACTTCCTGAAGCCATAGAGATAGATAAATCAGATTCTTTAAAAGCTAAAATATCATTAACTCCATCTCCAATCATAGCAACTTTTTGATTATTATTTTTAAAACAAGAAATTAATGTTTTTTTTTGTTCCGGAGTAGCCCTGCCAAAAACATCATATTTATTAGATAAATCACATAATTTTTCAGATTCTATATTAGTTAAATTAAGAGATTTTTCCTTAACCGAATTGATCAAACCAATTCGTTGAGCTATATAACCTGTAGTAAAAGCATTATCACCAGAAATAATTTTTATTTTAATACCTAAATTTTGAAAATACTTAATAGTTTCGTAAGCATCTTTTTTAATAATATCTTCTAACAAAATCAAAGATATAACTTGATAATCAGTATTATTATCGATATTAAATAAAAGATCATTGGTATGAACTAATAACAATACTCTATAACCTAAATTAGTATATTTTTTTAAATCTTTTTCAAGAATCTCATTTGTTTGTTTTAATAAAAATTCCGGCGCACCTAATAAAAATGTACCTAATTCTTCAAATTCAATAGCACTATATTTTCTTATACTAGAAAAAGCTTGTAGATTTTTTACTTTATAAATGTTTTGAGAATTCAAATACTCATTAAAATAATTATATAAGGCTTTTTGAGTAGGATTATTATCGATAGAAAAATGTTGAACAAAATTAGCCATTAAAGAATATACATTAATATTATCATCAGTAGAATATTTTAAAATTTTTTTAACATTCATATTACCATCAGTAATAGTACCAGTTTTATCTAAACACAATATATTTATTTGAGACAACATTTCAATGCCTAACAAATCTTTCATATAAGCTTTACGTTTAAATAACTTGATAAAACCTAAAATAGAAATCATGCTCATTAACAAGGATAATCCAGAAGGAGTCATACCTAACATAAAACCGCATATTCCTAATAAATGTTCATCATTCAAATGATAAAAATTAAATTTATATGAACAAAATAAAATTATAGTAGTAGATATTGTGGCAAAAAAAATTAATTTCACTAACATTGAAAATGTTTTCATTAAGGGGGTTTTTATTTTTTGATATTTTTTAGCTTGTTTAATCAAATTAGAAACATAAGTATCTTCGCCCAAAGAAATAACATCAGCATAAGCTAAACCTGAAATAACATAACTACCAGAATATACAATATCACCTGTTTTTTTTAAAACTGATTTCGATTCCCCTGTTAAAAATGATTCATTTACTTCTAAAATTCCATGTTTGACACAAACATCTGCTACAATTTGATTGCCTAATCCCAATATTAAACAATCACCTAAAACCAAATTAGAATTCGAAATTTCTATAACACAACCATCCCGAATAACTTTAATATTATTCGGTAAAATTAAATTAATTTTATCCAAAGTTTTTTTTATTTTAATTTCTTGAACAATACTAATGATAATATTTAAAGAATTAACTATTAAAAAAAAGAATTGATCATAACGTCGCATTTTCCAAATAATAATAACAATCACAAGTAATAACAAATTTAGACATGTAAACAAATTATTACAAATGATGCTCAAAATATTTTTATCATTATTGATTGATTTATATTTTTTTTGATTTTTAAATCTTCGAGTTACTTCGTAAGTAGTAAGTCCAAAATGACTTAAATCTTGATTTAAGAAATCATTAATTGCAGAATTTTCCAAACTTGTTTTATTAATATCGTTATTCATATTTTCACCTGCTCCGAAATAATAATTACTTAAAATTTATTATCAAATAAAATTCTGTTGCAATAAAATATTTCTAAAAAAATCTGCTTGATCGAAGTCTTTTATTTTTTTAGCTCGCTGCCATAAATAATAATATTCAATCATCTGTTCTGTAACATTATTGAAAATAATAGAAATATCTAAATTATTTAAAATATAAATTAAAGTATAATATAATTCAGATAATACCTGCAAATTACTTATATTTTTAAAAATATTTTTTAACATTTTTTCAATTAAAGTAACAATATTAGGAGTATCCATATCATTCTTCATAAATTTATGAAATTGTTTTAAATAAATTTTATTTATTTCGTAATTATAAAAATTATTTATTATTAGTGTAAAATTCACTTTGTTTAAAATTTTTAACATTTTAAAATACTTGACTTTAATTTCATTAATCAATTCTTGAGTATAATTAATAGGTTTTAAATAATGAAAATGACAAAACAAAAATTTAATAATATTAGAATCTTTAATTTCAGCCAATAAATCTTTTACTAGAACAACGTTATTCAAAGATTTACTCATTTTATGATTATGATAATTAACATGTCCTATATGCATGAAATAACGAGCTAAGGGTTTACCATCACTAGCCATAAATTGAGCTTGTTCATTTTCATGATGAGGAAATTTTAAATCATGACCTCCACCATGAACATCAATGGTGTTTCGGAAAATTTCTCTAATCATGACTACACATTCAGTATGCCATCCTGGACGACCTAAAAACCAAGGACTAAAATAACGAATACCGATATTAGTTTTTTTCCATAAAACAAAATCTTCGGAATTTTGTTTCACAAAAACATTTTTCTTATTAATATTTGTATACAATTTATTAATCTTTTGGCCACTTAAACAACCATAATTCATAATATTATTATTACAAAAATAAACACCTTCATTAGTCAAATAAGCATACTTTTTTTCCAAAAGTAAACTAATATATGAAATCATTTGATCTATATAATTAGTAACCAAAGGAAATTGATCAATTCCATGAATTTCTAATTTATCTAATAAATAAAAAAATTGTTTTTTGTAATAATCAGCTATTTGTTTCTCGGTACTTTTATTTTTGTTAGCAACTTGAATAATTTTATCATCTAAATCAGTAATATTAACAACTAAAAAAACTTTAAAACCTATAGATATTAAATATTTTTTTAATAAATTAAAAAAAATTAAAGATCTAATGTTACCTATATGAAGATGATCATATACAGTAGGACCGCAAACATAAATGTTAACTTGTGAATTATTTAAAGAATAAAATTCCTCTTTTCTACCAGTTAAAGAATTATAAAATTGTAACATCAAAAAACCTTTTTATATCTTTATTTTTTTAAACCTACAAACGATTTAATTATTTATAACAATAAAAAAAAATAACGTTGTTTTAATAAAATAACTAATCAAAAATTAATTTAAATTTCTCTAAATTTTTTAATACTTTTAAACCTACAAACGATTTAATTATTTATAACAATAAAAAAAATAACGTTGTTTTAATAAAATAACTAATCAAAAATTAATTTAAATTTCTCTAAATTTTTTAATACTTGGTTTTTACCTAAAAGCTCCAAATAATCAAACAAATTAGGTCCTTGCGATTGACAAGTACATAATATTCTAACTGTTTTAAATAAAATTTTTAAATCCATATCAAAATCCTGTTTTAAATTTAAAATTATTTGTTTTAATTCAAAAGATTTAAAAATATCTAATTTATGAAACATTTCCGACAAAATAGGTATCAATTCATAACCTTTATGTTCGGTTAAAAAAAATTTTAATTCATAGGTAACCAAATGTTCAGTAACGAAAAAAAACCTATACAAATCAATAATTTCCTGAATATAATATATTCTATCATGCAACAAAAAAACTAATTTACTTATCCGATCATGTTCTAAATCAATTTGAAATTGTTTAAAAAAAATTTTAGCCTTAGCAACTAATTCTTCTAAAGATAATTTTTTTAAATATTCTCTATTAATAAAATTTAATTTTGAAATATCAAAAACAGCGGGATCTTTGCTAAAACGTTTTATATCAAATAAATTAATGATATTTTCTTTATTTAAAATAGTTTGATTCGTGTTTGGAGCAAATCCTAAAAAAAACAAAAAATTCAAAATTGCTTCAGGTAAATAACCTAAATTCCTATATTGTTCAATAAATTGAATCACATCATCACAATTACGTTTACTCATTTTTTTTTTATTTTGATCTAAAATTAAAGACATATGAGCAAAATTAGGAATTTTCCAATTAAACGCCTTATAAATCATTATTTGTTTCGGAGTATTAGTAATATGTTCTTCTCCTCGTAAAATATGAGAAATTTTCATTAAATAATCATCTATAACAACAGCATAATTATAAGTAGGATAACCATTTTCTTTTAATATAATCCAATCTTCAATATCTTTGCTAGCAAAACTAATAGGACCACGAATCAAATCTACAAAAGAATATTGTTGATCTTTAGGCACTCTAAAACGCACTACGTAATCATTTTTATTACTATGAGAATAAACCTTATATGCTAATTTTTTTTCTAACAATATTCTTGTATATTTATCATAAATAGATAGTCTTTCCGATTGTCGATAAGGTCCATAAGATCCTCCGACATCAGGACCTTCAGACCAATCAAAACCTAACCATTTAAGTTGTAATAATTGTTTTTCTTCACTACCAATTACGTTACGAAAAACATCCGTATCCTCTATACGAATAACAAAAGAACCTTTAAAGACATGAGCAAATAAATAATTGAAAAATGCTGTTCTAGCATTACCGATATGTAATCCATTACCAGTTGGACTCGGCGCATAACGAACTCTAACAGATTCCATAATCATCCCCTTTTTATCAAAACAAAAATAACTAATTAATCAAAAAATTAACGTTTAGAAAATTGAGGACGAGCTCGTGATTTTCTATAACCAGGTTTTTTTCGTTCTACAATACGCGCGTCCCTAGTTAAAAATCCTGCTTTTTTTAAAACACTTCTTAAAGAGGGTTTAGCTTTTAGTAAAGCTCTAGAAATTCCCAAACGAATAGCTTCTGCTTGAGAAGTAGATCCTCCTCCGTAAACGATAACTTTAATATTGTAATAATTTAATTCATTAGTTAATTTTAAAGGTTTTAAAATTTCTGAACGATTAATAGGAGATGATATATATTTTTCGAAATCTCTGTTATTAATTACAATATTGCCCGATCCAGTTCTTAAAATAGTTCGTGCAACAGAAGTTTTACGTCTACCAGTGCCATTGAATTGTATTATTGTCATAAAATTATTAAACCTCTAAAATTTCTGGATTTTGAGCATTATGTTTATGAATATTATCGGCATAAACAAACAACTTCTTTTTTATTTTTCGACCTAATTTATTTTTAGGCAACATACCAAAAACTGCTTTTTCAATTATTCTATTAGGAAATTTTTGCATCATTTCCGTAAATTTTACTTGAGTTAAACCGCCTGGGTATCCTGAATGTCTAGAATATTTTTTTTGATGAATTTTCCCCCCTGTTAAAATAACTTTTTTAGCATTAATAACTATTACATAATCACCATTATCAATATGAGGAGTATAAAAAGTCTTATTTTTCCCCATTAAAATAGCAGAAATTTTAGTCGCTATTCTTCCTAAAATTTTCTGATTAGCATCGATAATATACCATTTTTTTCTAAAAGAATTTTCGCTAATGCTAATAGTACGATTCAAATCATTTAAATTTTTATTAAAAAACACTGAAGTAGTATTATTAATCATAAATTAAAAAATCTCCATTCAAGACAAAATTAAGAAAAATATTTTATTCAAATAATTTTATATAATTAAAATCCATCTATAAGCTAAAAATAAAGATATGAAAAATAAAAAAACATTCTCATTCATTGCAAAAAATAAATTTCATGCAAATTAAAAATTATAATAGCTAAAAAATTTAATCCAATATATAAAAAATATCAATAGAAAATTCTAAAATTGCAAGATAAATCCTCATAAAACAAATATAATCAAATTATATTAAAATCAAATAAGAATGTCAAGTATCTTTCGAATATCTTTCCAAAAATATAAAAAATAAAACTTATACAATAATAAATTAAAAACAAATTAAAAACTAAATTCCCAAAATATTTTTTTAATATAAAAAAATACAAATTATTATTGTATAAATTTTAACTTAAAACTGGAGCGAATGATGGGAATCGAACCCACATATCTAGCTTGGAAGGCTAGAGTAATAACCATTATACGACATTCGCATAAACGGAAATAAATCAAATTATTAATAATAAAATGGTCGGGAAGACAGGATTCGAACCCGCGACCTCCTGGATCGTGATAGAATTATTGCGTTTCATGAAAGTTTCATTATTACAATAAGCCCCACACAACACCGTACAAACAAGTTTCCAAGTATACGGCGTTTAAATAATTTTATTTAAATTTTCCTAACCTATAAAGTTTAAATTAAATTTATTTAAAATTTAAATTTTATTAAAGTTAGATGTCATTAAAGTATATAAAAATTATCTTTTCCCTTTCGCCTTGTGATTAGCTTTCCTAATCTCTTAAATGGGTTCATGCAATAAGAATATTCCAAAACTTATCTTGAATACACCATGACTACTATGGTTTTGCTTTTCCCTTGCCGCTTCTTCAATAAAAATTTAAAATTTTTCTCGAAAAAATATCATGCAGTTTAGGGAGATAGAAGTTACTCTAAAATATTTACCCAATGACCTTAGGCGAGATAACCTAAAACCAAATATTTTTTATACAAAAATAAACAAATAATAGGCGAATCTTACAAATTAGTCCTTTTTAGTTTAACACAAAAAGGTGATAATTATTTTAATCTTGGGACCAAATTAAAATAAAACTTCAAAATTACTAATCATTATAATAATTTTGCTCGAATAGTCAAATAGATTTCTTAATTCTCTTAGACTCTAATAAGAGTTTGTCCATAGTCATCATTCAACTTGCGCAAACTTTTTGTAAAAGTATTTTTTACTCAATGCGCTTTTATATCTTGCTATAATCAATTAATCTTTCGATATAATCAACCAGATATATGTTGCGTCACATTATCATAATGACGATGGGTGGTTAAACCACTAAATATTTTAGGCATCTTTCTCGCCCTCCCAAACCAGGCGCTCTAACCAAGCTAAGCTACTTCCCGACAAAAATAAAAAATAATGGCACACCCAAGAGGATTTGAACCCCCAACCTTCTGAATCGGGATAGATTAAATCGGTTTAAAAAGTAAATTATCAAATTCACTTTTGTATTCGAAATTAGCCTCCCACAGAACCGGACAAGTAAGTTTCCAAACATCCGGCTCCTAACATCTATTATTTCTTTGTTATTTGAAAAATAAATAAATTATTTTCCTAATTTATATTTAAAATAAACAGTATATTTTTTTTAATTTTTTGTTGAACCGGTTTAGGTTTATATCGATTTTAAACATATTATCGATGGATTTGAATTAAATTATGTTGTTATAAAAGAAAAAATATTAAAGAATCATAAAATCTCCATCTAATCCGGATTTTCCTAAAAAAATTTAACAATAAATTTAAATTAAATAAATAATAAACCTAAATAATTTTTTTATTATTTTATATATAAATTTTTTTAAGATTTAATTTTTTACAAAATATTTAAAAATGAAAATTGATACAAATTAATTAAAATTATTTACTGTCAATTATTAAACTGTCTCAAATACAAAAAACTAAAAGATATTGAAACTTTTTCGCCTTGTAAAGGTTATTATCCTTCTCCTTGATAGGGTTATCCTAAAATATTCCAATTTTAGTATTATTTCTATGACTACTCTAAGTTCCGCTTTTCCCTTGGATCAGCAACTAGCTGTTTTAAGATTTTTTTTAAAATCTCTCTTTAGGGAGATCAAAGTTACTACATAATTCTACGCGAAATTTTAGGTTCAGTTTACCAATTTATTTTTAAAATTGAGGTGTTTATGTGTTTTTTGTTTTTTAATAAACACATAATAGATAGTTGTTTGAAGAGTTAGTTTAACTAACTTTATAGATAATTAAAAGATACTACGAATCTATATCCTTTACCTTCAAAATCTTGGTTATTTTTATCAATATCTTACCGAAGATGTCTCTGAAATGACCATACTTTTTAACTGATTAGGGATTTTCACCTTTTCCTTAACTTCTGGTCTCGCGAAAACTTATTGACTAGATATTTCATCTCATCCCGCTTGCGTGCTTTTGCTATTGTTAATAATTCTTTCGAAATAATTAACCAAGCCCACCTTATGGTGTTTACGTGACCTCTTGTAATTATCGTACAAGGCTATTCGTTAAATAGCAGAATTATGCGCATCTTTTGCGCCCTCCGTAGTCAGATGCTCTATCCGGTTGAGCTATGGGTGCAAATTTTAAAATAAAATAAAATTTAATGGTGACCCGTACGGGATTCGAACCCGTGAATGCATGCGTGAAAGGCATGTGAGTTGACCATTTCTCCAACGGGCCTAATTTAATAAATTTATTATAATATAGCTTAACAAATTTTCAATAAATAAAAATAAACACTAAAATAAAAAATTAAATATTAAAGAAAATTTTCAAATTCAATCAAATTTAAAAATAAAAATATTTACAAAATATAATTAAAATTAAACATTTTGAACTAATTAAACCGCTTTTTATTTTAACAACATTATCTATTAAAGTCAATATTAAAATAATCATTTTATCCAACTTAATTGCTTTTAAAATTAGATAATTCTAACCTTCAAAGACTTTAAAGAGAAAAAATATATATCTCTTATCAATAATAAAATTTTTATAAAATATTATTTTCAAAAAATTTTTATGTTAGAATTAATCTTGTATAAGATTAAAATAATCAACATTTATAATAAGTTTTTAGCTTTTTAATCTTACAAATGAAAGGATAAATTTTATAAATATGCTTAAAGTTATAAATAATATAAAAAAAAATTTTAACATTAATAAAACATTAATTGTTTTAATGTTTGTAATAACATCATTATTTACTATTAATTACATAACTTTAAATTCAAATTTTTCATTCCAAGCTAGTATACAAACAGAAGAAAGCGATGATATATTACAATATTTAACAAAAATGAGCAATAATCCGATAATACAACAACAACAAAACAAGGAATTGCTCGATCAATGCACTAATTTATTAAACGAATACAACCAAATCAAAAAAGGTGCCAGCAGCCGCGGTAAGACATAAGGGGCAAGTGTTATCCGGAATTATTGGGCGTAAAGGGTGCGTAGGCGGTCTAGTAAGTCAGTGGTGTAATGGCAACGCTCAACGTTGTCCGGCTATTGAAA
>NZ_JAOSIT010000030.1:0-7331 GCF_030586975.1 Candidatus Phytoplasma gossypii
TACCAAAATGTTTTAATTAAACCACTCTACTTAACCGCTTAGGGACTTGCACCTTTTCCTTGACTTCTGGTCTGGCGTCGACTTGTTGACTAGATATTTCGTCTCATCTCGCTTGCGTGCTTTTGCTATTATCAACTCTTCTTTCGAACTAGTTAATCAAGCCCACCTTGTGGTGTTTACGTGACCTCTAGAGAGATTATCACTCTAGGCTATGCGTTAAATAGCAGAATTATGAGCATCTTTTGCGCCCTTTTCGTTTATAAGCAGTAGCGTAGTAAGCACGAAAAATAAGTGCATGCCCATCTACTAAAATTAAATGTTTCATAAATTTTATTGTTCCTCATGAATTAAATAAATATTTATTTTGAATCTAAAAATTTATTTATCAAATCTTGATAATCTGTTGTCGAATTTTTTTTAAAATTTTTATTATCTATTTGTTTAGTTAAATTTTTTTGTTTTTCTATAAAATCGATCAATAAATTTATTTCTTGATTAGTTGTGCCAGAACCTTTAATAATGCGATGACGACGACGATTATTATTAGCGATCAACTCTGGATTTAATCTTTCTTTATGTGTCATACTTTTGATAATAGCTTCGAATTTAATCATTATATTATTATCTAAAATATTTAAATTCGATATTTTATTACTTATTCCAGGAATAAAATTTAAAATTTTTTGAAATGATCCCATTTTTTTAATTAAATTTAAATGTTTTTGTAAATCATAATAATTATAATTATCTTGAAATAGTTTATCTATTAATTCGGCATTTTGTTTGGGATCTATTTTAGCTTCTATATTTTCTATTAAAGTAGATAAATCACCCATACCTAAAATTCTAGAAGCTATACGATCAGGATAAAAAAGTTCAAAGTTATCATCATTATGTTGTTCTGAGCTAGAAATAAAACGAATAGCTAACTTAGTAATATATCTAATAGATAAAATTAAACCACCTGAAGTTTTAGCATCCATTTTGGTCATAATTACCCCTGTAAATGATAATTGTTCATTAATGTGTTTAATTTTTCCTGATATTTGTTGCCCCCCTAAAGCATCTACAACCATCAATGTTTCATCGGGTTTAATATTTTTTTTAATTAAAGATAAATTATCTATACTAGCTGTATCTTCAGGAGAAAATCCAGTAGTGTCGATGATAACAACTTGAAAATTATGCTTTTTAGCATAATTAATACCATTTAAAATAACTTCCAAAGAATTATTTATTTTATCATCATTATAAACCTCAATATTTATATTTTGACCAATTTGTTGTAATTGTTGAATACCACCAGGTCTATGATAATCTGCTGCAATTAATAAAATTTTATTCATTTTTTGTTTATTTATGAAAAAAGCTAATTTACCTGCAACAGTTGTTTTGCCGCTACCTTTCATTCCTATTAATAAAAAAATATTTAATTTATGATCTTGGAAATTCAAAGGTAAAGATTTATTTCCCAAAATATTAGTTAAAGTGTTTTGAATTATTTTAATAACTTGTTGTTGAGGAGTTAAACCTTTTAAAAGTTGCATATTTAAGGTTTGTTGTTTAATTAATTCATTAAATTTATTTACTACTTCATAATCAACATCTGCTTTTAATAAAGCAGGATTAATTTCTTGCATTATACTATCAATATCATCTTGTTGAATATATTTTTTATTACCAATTTTACTAATTATTTTTTGAATACTTTTACTTAAAAAATTCATGAACAACTCCTTTTTTATTAGACCAATGTTTTGTTAATAAATATTTCTTTTATTTTAAAAATGATTATTCATATTTAATTTTATTAATTTTCAAATAAACAATTAACGTAATTATGAATATCAAATTCTAATAAATCATTTGGTGCTTCTCCAACACCTATATATTTCGTTTCTAACTGATATAAATGTTTAATCGCTAAAATTAAACCTCCTTTAGAAAAATGATCAAATTTAGTAAGAATAATGCCAGTAACCGGAATAATTTGACTAAAAGATTCTACTTGTTTTAAAGCTTCTTGCCCTGTCATAGCATCTAAAATTAAAAAAATTTCGTGCGGAGCTTGAGGATTATATTTCTTAATAACTCTATCTATCTTAGCTAATTCTTGCATTAAATTATCTTTATTTTGTAATCTTCCAGAAGTATCGCATAAAATAATATCATAATTTTGATTTTCGCTATACTTTAAACCTTCAAAAATTACACTTGCCGGTTGACTATTAGCTTTGGAAAAAAAATTACTTTTAGAAGTATTACTCCAACTTTGTAATTGTTCTACAGCTCCAGTACGAAAAGTATCTGCCGCTATTAATAAAACTTTTTTATTTTGTGCCGTTAATTTAGTAGCTAATTTACCTATAGTAGTAGTTTTTCCTGAACCATTTACTCCCACAAAAAGATAAATTTTTGATTTTGTTATTGAAATATCATTTTTTATATTTTTTTTTGTATTTTGTTTATAAAATAATAAAATTTGATCTCTTAAAAAATTTAAAAAATATTTTGGTTGAGATAAATTTTCAGATGAAATATTTTCGCGCATTTGACTAATCAAATTTTGAGCAGATTCTATACCTAAATCCGATTTAATTAATAAAATTTTTAATTCATCCAATAAATTTTCGGTTAATTTATTTTGTAATTTAATTTTTTGGACCCATTCGGATATTTGATTTTCTTGTACATTTTCCAAATTGAAAAAAAAATTTTTTTTCTTTTGAGTTTTTTCTTTAAAAATTTTTTTAAAAAAATTAAACATAAGTTATTTATTTTCCTTAATGAATGATATATAAAAATAAAATTGTTAATAAATATATTATAAAGTGTATGTAATTTAATTTGTATGTAAATTATTATTAATCTTTTTCATCATGTTCTTTTTTATTATTTTTTTTATAAGAAATAATTTTTTTACATTTTGGATAAGAACTACAACCTAAAAATTTACCATATTTACTGTTTCGTTCTACCATAAAAGAACCACAATTAGAACAATTTTGATTTGTTACAGTTATAGTTTTTTTCTTTCTTTGATCAATATCTGAATTTATACATTTAGGATAAGAATTGCAACCTAAAAAAGTACCATATTTGCCACAACGCTCTACCATAAAATCTCCACAAACAGAACATTTTTGTTGTGTAGTAATATTTGGTATGGTCTTAATATTATTATTAGCATATATAAATAATTTAATAAAATCATCGTAAAATTTTTTTAAGATGGTAACTTTATCTGTTTGACCATTAGCAATTTGATCTAATTGTGCTTCCATGTTAGCTGTATATTTAACATTAATAAAAGAATTAAAAAATTTCATTAAAACTTCATTTGTAATTAATCCTCGTTGAGTACAAATCATTTTTTTTTCCTTAATTTCAACATAATATCTATTTTTTAAAGTTTCAATAATATGAGAATAAGTTGAAGGTCTACCGATTTTTAAATTTTCTAAATTTTTAATTAAAGAGGCTTCGTTATAACGAGGTGGTGGTGAAGTCATTTGAGATTTAGCTATCACTTTTTGAGGTAAATAATATTTGTGCTTTTCCCAATCCGGTAATAATATTTCTTTAAAATTAGAATAAGTTGTCGTTTTGAAATAACCATCAAATATCATTTGATAACCTTCTGCTTGGAACAAATATTTTTCTATTTCGAAAATAAACTGTGTTTTGTTAATAATTGCTGCAGTCATTAAACTAGATATAGTTTTTTGATAAATTAAATTATATAAAGATAATTCATCTTTAGTTAAATAATTTTTAATTTCTTGAGGAGTTCGTTTAATATCAGTAATTCGAATAGCTTCGTGAGCTTCTACGTTATTTTTAGAAAAATTATTTAAAATATTATTAACATAAGAAGAGCCAAATTTTTCAGAAATAAATTTTTTAGCTTCTCCTATAAACTCCTGAGACATACAATAAGAATCGGTTCTCATATAAGTAATCAATCCGATTATTTCTTGGTTTATTTTCACACCTTCGTAAAGTTTTTGAGAAATTATCATAGTTTTTCGGGAATTCATCCCTAAATATTTAAACGCTTCTTGTTGTAAAGTAGCTGTAATAAATGGTTTAGGCGGTTTACTTAAGGTTTTAGTTTTAATTACATCTTGTAAATAAAATTGTTTATCTTTGAGCTGATTTATAATTCGATCGGATTCTTCCGATTTAATTTTAGGTTTTTTCGGATCAACCATTAAATTAGCCGTAAAATCTCCGAAAAAAGCTTTAATTAAAAAATACTCTTCAGGAATGAATTCGTTATGTTCTTTTTCGCGTTCAGCAACCAGTTTTAAAGCTACTGATTGAACACGTCCTGCTGATTTAGAACGAATACGATGTACTAAATATGACAATTTAAAACCGATAATTTTATCTAATATTAAACGAGTTTCTTGGGATTCTACTAAACGTTTATTAATTATTACAGGATTATTAAAAGCTTTAATAACAACATTTTTATTAATTTCACTAAAAAAAATTCTATTTTTATGTAAAGGATTTAATTTTAAAACTTGAGCTAAATGCCATGCAATAGCTTCACCTTCTCTATCAAAATCAGTAGCTATAAAAACATTTTTATCTTTAGTTTTAGAAATCAACTCTTGAACTGTAGATTCTTTACCTTTAATAATACAATAATCAGGTTTAAAATTATTATCAATATCAATTCCTAAATTATCTTTACCTTTTAAAGATAAATTGCGTATATGTCCTTTTGAAGATAAAACTAAAATTTTATGATCAAAAAAACTACTAATAGTTTTAGCTTTGGCAGGCGATTCTACAATAATTACTTTTGACTTCACAATTAAATGCTCCTTACAAAGATTATTAAATAAATAAAACGAAATTTTCTATTATAAATTCTTTATTGACCGAACCTTTAAAGTAATTATATCACATTAAAGAAATTTAAATCAAAATTAATAGGACCTATAAAACCATTAGAAACTTTATGTAAAATCATCTCTAAAACTTTATTTTCATCAAGAATATTATTTTTTGTTAAATAAAAATTTTTTTGTGCTATTTTGTACCATAAATTAGGGAATTCTAATTCTTGTTCATCCAACTTGAAGCATTTTTTTAAATTTCGAGAATAATGTTGTTTAAGATAATTTAATAAATATTCTACAATAGGCAATTTCGGATATAAAGTAGATTTAATGCAACCACAAATAGCCAAATTATATCCAACATAAGGATCTCTAAATTTATGATATAAAATTCCAGGAGTATCTAATAATTTCATTCTTGGATCTATTTTAATCCATTGCATTTGTTTTGTAACACCTGGTATATTAGCAATTTTCACAACCTTTTTATTAGCTAAACAATTAATTAATGTTGATTTGCCCACATTAGGAATACCAGTAATCATTAATCTTAAAATTTTATTTTCCCGAAAAGGATTTTTTATTTTTAAAATCTTATATATATAGGATTTAATTTGATGAATATTAATTTTTGATTTAGCATCAATCCATAATACTGGTATTTTATTTTTTTCGAAAAAATTTTTAAAAATATTTATTTTAGACATATCAGCTAAAGATATTTTATTTAATAATAATAAAAATGGCTTGTTATTAAATGTTTTCAACAATTCCCAATTAATACTTGAATAAGGTATTCTGGCATCTAAAATTACTAACATTAAATCAATTATTTTTAAACATTGATTTATTTCTTTAAAGGTTTTTTTCATATGACCAGGAAACCATTGAATATAAAATTGACTCATTATCTTGCTCTTCTTATTTTTTTCATAAAATAATAATTATTAAAATTATTAAATTTTATTATTTATTATTTTTATCTAATTCTTGTTTTAAATTTTGTAGATACAATTTTAAATCTTGATCAGGAACAAAAATTTTTTTACTATAAACCTTATATACTTCTTCGCCGGATATCAAAATAATAGCTAGACCAATTTTATCTAATAAAATATAATAAAGACGTTGTAAAAATAATTTTCTAGCCCAATAAAAAGGATTAATTAGATTAACTGAAGTGCTTAAAAAATTCATTACTTTATTAGTTTTTTGAATTTTGTGTAAATATTTTTTATTTATTAATTTAAATTTTAAAACCATAATTTGTCTCAAAGTCATACGTTTAAAAATACACAAAATTTTATTTTGAAATAAAATATCAATTCTTTTATGTAAATATTCTATTAATAATAAAGTTTCTCCAAGATTTAATTCTAAACAAGGAGAAGTCGATTTTGGATAAAAAATAGTTGCTATTTCTAAAGTTAATTTTTTTATTTCTTGAAACAATATTTCCATATATTTTTGGGGATTTTCTTGAGTTTTGTTTAAAAACGTTAATTGATGTTTTTTAATTAATTTGTTGACTTTCTCATTTTCTGCTAAATCTTCTTCTTTATTAAAAGAAATTTTAAAATTTTTATTAAAATTTTTAACAATAAAAAATAAATATACCAGAGAAAAAGTAATACCTCCGGCACTAAATCCAGCTAAAAAAATTCCAAAAAATTTCAATTGATTCCATAAATTATTAACCAAAAACATATTCAAGTTTCCTTTTAGATTTATTAATTATCAAATATGCAAGGATAGATTATTTGCGTTTCTTTGAAAGCTATCAAATATTACAAACAGCCCCCGCCCAAATAGTGCGAGAAAGTTTCCCAGCACACCGCTTTTCCTAATTTATCCCTTTTCCGGGTTTAACTTCGTATCACCACTGGTTAAATTTTTATTTTTGGCCGTTTTGTTCTTTTTAAAATTTTCAATATTATAAATTTGTTGTCTGGTACGCTTACGATTGCCAATCTTACAAAGTACAATTCAATATATTTTTTGAGAGTTTTTTCGCAATAATATATTGACTTGTCTGTTTAAAGAATTCTTAGTTGTTTTCTTGGTAATGGTATTTTGTGGTGAGATTAATTTTAAACATAAATGATAAAAATTTACTACCTTGTCCTATTATAACAATCTTGAATTTATCTATGCTGATTTTCAAATCTAAATCTTTCATCATTCACTGCCAAAATAATTTTTTAATTCTTTCCGCTTTATCTTTTGTCATTTTTAATGTTGATCATAAAATCATCAGTATTTCTTACGTATTCTGCGCGAAGATTGAGGTTGAGTTATTTAGTTTCTCCCCTTTTTCTTTGTAAAACCTTAAATATGTGGATTTATGGTCTGACCATTTTGAGGGAACCTTTGAACGCCTCCGTTACTTTTTAGGAGGCGACCGCCCCAGTCAAACTGCCCACCAAACACTGTCCCTCATAATCCACTTATGCAGGTTAGAAACTAAAAATCTTA
>NZ_JAOSIT010000031.1:0-7084 GCF_030586975.1 Candidatus Phytoplasma gossypii
AGTAGAGATGGCGATGATAAGGATCGGGATGGTCAAAAGTAGGTTTAATTATTTTTAAGAGTTGTTGGAAGAGTTTTTCTTGGGTATAAGTATGTTTTAAGTTAGTTAAGCAATCTAAGTTATTTTCAACCTGGTCTGGCTCACTTAAAAAAGCTAAGGAGGTTTGGGTAAAGGTTTCTTGAGGAAAATGGGTTTGGAGATAAGTTAGTAATTGGGGAAGGAGCGCAGCGGAGGATGGGCTTTGATCCACGGGGGTGAGAGAGGTTTTTTCTAAAGTTAAATATTTTAAGGCTTGAAAGATTTGACGATGTTGAGGCTCGAAAAACCATTGCGGATCAATTAGGTCAAAATAAAACTCTAATTGTTCCCTTTTGTTTTGGTTTAGATAGGTGATAATTTGTTTTAGGGCTTTTTGTTCATTGGTTAACATGGCCACTTAACTCCTTTGGGCTTTTTTAATGATATTAATATCGGGAAAAGGAATAAATTGGTTTATCCTTAAAGTGTGTAAGAAGTGATTAGCGCGCGGAGAAAATAAGTCAATAACTTGATTAATCCCGAGGATTTTCCCTTGGTTAATTTTCTTGTTTAATCTTTGGGCTTCTACCGTATTATTAGTTAATAAATAAAATTCAAAACGCGTATCGAGTTTTTTGAGTTGTTGGGCTTCGACTACGGCTTGTTTATAACGGTCTCGTAAACAAGTTTTAAAATTAAACGCGATAATTCGTTTGGTTTTCGTAAATAACACTAAATCAAATTTAATATCAGGGATAAAGAATAAATAAGCTTGCGGATATAAATTGCTAATTCCTTGGTTTTGAAAATAGAATAAAATAAGATATTCATTGATTTTACCGCGAATTACTTTTTGACTTTGGGAGTTGTAGTGGTGATTCCTGAAATATTGATTTAAGAAATGATGATGTTGGATCATATATTCGTGAAAAGGATGGTGGAAAAGAGGAGGGTCAATAATCAATTTTGTGATTTGAACACATAAAGATTGCGGCTTAAAAACTTTAATCTGTTCAAAAGCTAAATTAGTTAATGTTTTCATTTATTTTTCCCCTTTCTCAATAAAAAAAGACCCTTTTAAGGTCTTTTTCGTCTTAATGTTTTTGGTTTTCCAAGTGACAGTGCCATCAGATTTAATCGTTTTAATTTTGCCGTTACTATAATAGATATATAAATTACCATTTTGACATTTTTTCTTAGTGATGATAGCCATTATTTGCTTGCTCCTAAATATTTCATAATTTTTTTGATATTTGCTGACACAGGATCACTTCCGTTTAAGATTAATTTCTTCATACCCCTAGTATAATGAGTAAGATAATGTTGGTATCCTTGGCGAACGGTTTGAAAATAAGTTAACGGTTTTTGTTCGATGAAATCACTTTGGTGGTGGGGTTGGCTTTGTTTTCTTTTTAAACCCCTGCTAGGATCAATATCTAAATAAATTAATAAATCAGGTTTGCTTAAGATAGTTTCATGATTCAGCTTAAAGATCTTTTTTAACGATAAAAGTTGTTGCTTTTCCTCGGAAAAAGGAAATAATTGGTAAGCATAAGTAGAAGGTAACCAACGATCGCAGATAATTAATTGGTGGTTGTTAAATAATTCCGCTTGGATTTGGGTCATATTAGCCAAACTTAAATAAAAACGGGTCAGATAATCTACTTGGGGAAAATTTAAAAATAAATCGCGTATTTCCTTACCAATCGTGCTACTGCCTAATCCTTGATAAACTTGAGGACAAGGAGTTAATTGCTGATAAAGCGCTTGAATCAGCGTTGTTTTCCCACTCCCATCTAAGCCTTCAAAAACAATTAATTTCATTATAGTTTCTCCTTTAAAGTCAATTTTAGGCATAAAAAAAGACCTTCAAATTGAAGGTCTCAAAGGATTAATTATTTGATTTTGATGAATTTATCCATTATTAAATGATCTCCTCATTTTTGGTATTTATCTTGTTTTTTTCTTCTTGAGTTTGGTTATCTTCGAAATAATCTATTTTTTAGCTTTTTAATTTCTTTATCTTTGGAATTGACCTCATTTTCTAACTTTTTAATTTGGTTTAACAATTCAAACAGCAAACCAATCATTGTAAAAAATGAATAAAGTAACACACTCATAAATATAAGAATAAAAATTTCGTACATATTATTTAAACTCCTTTTTTAGGATTAATGGCTATAAAAAAAGACCTTCTTGATGAAGGTCTCAAAGTATTAATTAATTATTTGATTTTACTTAATTGTTTTAAATAAGTGGTTTGAGCTAATTCTTGTTTGGCTTCGTTTAAAAGGGCTAAGTATTTTTCACTATCTTGAATCATTTTCGTGATAAAGGTGTGTTCTTGATAAACACGGACCAAATGATAGTTTTGATCGTTAAAATAAACTAAAAAGTAAGCGAATTTTGCTTGAGAACAAAAAAGTTGGCATTGGACTTGGGCCCAGTAATATTTAGGGATATTTTCTAACTGGGGATTATTTAAAAAACTAGTCCAAGTGCTAGAAACTGCTTGGTTTTCATTTACAAAAGGACATTTAATTTCTAAAACAGCTTGATGTTGTTCGTTGTAACCATCTAAAGAAGCGGAAAAAAGGCGAACTTGATCATCAACAAAGATAGCATCTTCAAAAGGTAAATTAGTTTTTTGGCTGAAAAATGCTCTGGCGATCGGTTCCATTTTTTGCCCATGGAGAGTGTATTGGTTAGCGGTAAAAGGGGCGCCAAAGAGTTTATCATGGACTAATTGTTCTCGCGAACGAAAAGGATCTAATCCTGTTATCGAAGCGATTTCGGAAGCGTTAATATATTTTTGACGATGTTGGTACCATAATTTGGTCCGTTGATTTAAATTTTTAATGCGCATCATAATTATTCTTTCTTAAAAATTTTTTTCAATAATAATAACAGATATTTTCCTAAATAATAAAAGAAACACAAAAGGTGATAAAAAACTTTAAGGATAAAATCAATTAAAGATAATAAATGGGGAAGAAATAATAAAATAATTGTGAATAAACCTAAATTTAACCATTGATTTTGGTAAGTTAAGAAATAATGACTGATAGCATTAAGACCATTATTTAATTTTGTTAACCAGGGATTAAAAAGATGCCACATGATGATTTGATTGCTTGGTGGTTAAATATTGGTAAAACTGGGCCATGATTCCTTTTGAGAGATGGCGGATACTTAATTTAACGGTAAAAAGATAGAACTTAATACCATAATAAATAGTGGTTAGCGGAAATAATAACAATAAGGTAATGATAAATAAAAGGAGATTATTTGGTAAAATTGGTAAGATTTTATTAATGAACATCGGTTTTTATTTCCTTTCCGAGGGTTTGTGTTGTTAAATAAAAAAGACCCTGAAAAGGGTCTTGGAACAAAATAAATTTTTATGATAATAATTAATTGGTTTAATTACCAATCATTATTAGTTCTTGAAAGGTATTTGGCTTCTTCGACTTTATCATAATTATGTTTATCTTGATAAAGGGATAAAGTTTTACGGACAGGATTGAAGTGGAGATGGAAATTGGTTGATTCAAAGCTAGAGTCGGAAACACGAGCACGTCCAAGATAATAGTCTTTGTCAGTTTCTATTAAGTATTTTGGGCCTTTATATTTTAAGATTAAACAGTTACCGTATGAGTCTTGGTGAAATTGTTTTTCAAAATTAATATTCGAATATAAATGACTACCATGTTCCATATCAAACCGAGAAAATTTAAAACCATTAATTGAGGTTTCTTTATAATCAAGTCCGCGGTTATTCCAACGGTCGAAAGGGTAACCTTCTTTTATGTAGTTAGCAAGGTTAGCAGGTTCTTTTTGGATTTTGAGGCGTTCTTGAGCCGTTAAAATATTATTAAAACTGCCTTTTTTGTCTTGAACTTGTTGTTGATAATAACCAATACCATTAAGGCCATCAAAGATATATTTAGCTTTAATTATGGTACATTTTTTATCATCATCATACCATTCTTCTACATTTTCAAATTTAGTTTCTTTAATACTAGGGATTTCTGTTTTGGTTTCGGGTAATTTGATAATGTTTATTTCGGTTAAAACCAAAAAACCGATCAATAAACATAATAATAATCCTAATATGATTAAACCCCATTTAATGAATTTTTTAATAATAATAAACATGATTATTTCCTTTCGGGTAATCGATAACATATCAACATTCTAACATATTTTCTTTTTTAATTTTCATTAAAACCATTTTGAGAACCAAGAAGTTACTTTATCGACTTTTTCTTTTGCACCTTTAACTCTTTGTCTTACATCTTCTTGAAAACGGTTTTTTAAAGGTTGAATAGCGTTACTATAGGTTTTTTCTTGATTATTGATTATTTTTTCAAGTTCATCAATTTCTTTTTTATTTCCGATTAATTTATTTGTCTCGTCTTCTAATTCTACTTTAGTGGCTTCATGGGCTTTTTGTTCCTCTTTAATTTGTTCTTTAAGTTTATTGATTTCATGACGGAGTTCAGCGTTTTCTTCGATATATTTGCCAGAGGCGTTTTCTAAAGCTTTAATAGTGCCTTCGAGCGCTTGAATATGTAGGCCTTGTTGGACCCATTTGTCAATTTGTTGTTCTAATTCCGCGCTTAAACGGTTAATTTCTTCGGCTTGTTCGGTGATGATTTGGTTTAATTGGGCAATTTCTTGTTCTTGTTGATGGATAGTGGCTTGATATGCTTGTTCTTTTTGCTGAAAATTAGTTGTTAATTGATTGATTTCGTTTTGAAGGGTTTGTTTGGCTTGTTCCGATAAAGCTTGATTGGTGATTAATTCTTGATTTTTCGTTTCAATTAAAGCTTTTTGTTCTTGGAGTTGGTTTTGGAGTTGTTCAGTCATTTGGTTTTGGGCGTTGATTTGTTGGATTAATTGATTAATTTGGGTTTCTTTTTCGGTGTTAAGAGTTTTTTCTTGGTGAAGGTCAGTTTCTAATTGATTAATCTTTTGTTCTTGGGTCAAGATTTCGTTTTCTTTCGCACGGATTTGGTTAGTTTGATGATTAATTTCTTGTTGGAGGGTTTCTTTTTCTTGTTTGGATAGTTTTTGGTTGTTTTCTAATTCAGCTTGTTTTTGGGTTAAATCGTGTTCTAAATTGGCTTTTTGAATTTCCAAAGTTAAACTATTAATTTTTTCTTGTTGGAGTTGAATTTCTAATAAGTTTTTGGCTTTCATCGTTTCTTCAGGAGTTAATTGCATTTGGGTAATTTCTTTGAATTCCTCGCCAAGGAGTGGTGTTTGTGGGAGTTGTTCTTGGGGAAGAAAGGTAGGTTCAGTTGTTGGTTTATCAACTGAACCCTGATCAGGGATTGTTCAAGTTACCAGTTTCCCTTTCTTCTTGATTTGTTGGTTCTTGAGTTTTTTCTGCTGGAGTTATTGTTTCTTTCACTTCATCATGATTAGTTATCGTTGTTTCTCCATCTTTCATATTAGTTGGTAAGTTAAGGGTTAGAGGATTTTTTATTTGTTGGGTTAATGGTTGAGGGGGATGAGGGATTTTGGTTTCTTCACGATAAAATTGATAAAGTTCGTAAGTAGTTGCCACTAAAGAAACTAGTCCTAAAACTTTACTACCAATTTTGAGAATTTTACCACTAAGGGAAGTCGCTCGCTTTTGTATAATCGTTTTCATTCCTTGTTTAATAGGGGGTTTTTTTCCTTTTTTTAACCAATTACCCATTTTTCCGATGCCTAAACAAATCCCAATAACACTTAAAGTAGTAGTAAGATAACAACTTAATTTTGCTTTAGGCGAAAGAGGATCTTTTTCGTTTCCTGTTATTTTATTACAAACATTTTCAATAACTTGACGAATAGGTTGCGTAGTTTTATCGTAGAATGATTTAGTTTTAATGGCCACATCGCCTGTAAAAGCATTGATTTGGTGGTAAAAATTAGGAAAGAATTTAAAAAGGGTCCAATAAATACCTCCCCCAATTAAGAAGAAGGGGATACTCCAAATCAAGATCTTAGAAAAATTTTTTATGATGTTAAATAACCAGTTTTCTTTGTTAGTTTGAGTTTCGATAATGATTTTAGGAGTTGGAGTTTTTCTTTTGATAATTATTTTAGTAGAGTTATTGTTTTTAGTGTTTTTATTTGTTTTCTTATTATTTTGAGATTGCTTCTTTTTAGTTACAATTATTTTTTTGGCCATATATGATATTACTCGCTTTCTTGATTTTTATTTAGTGATTGGTTAAATCGATTATTTCATTAATAATAGTTAAAAGATCAATTCCCCAATGGGTAATTTGAAGGATTGAATTCATGCTTTTTTTAATTTTGTGGGAAATATTTTGGGCTAAATTCTTTTGGGAGTTTTTTTCTGGTTCGAGGTTTTTGGCTAAAATTAATTTGTTTTCAGCATATTTACAGGCATTACAACGTTTTAATTGAGGCCGAGGTAAAGCGTAAAGGCTGTGAGGCATTAAAAACCCATAACCGATTAAAATAATCAAACTGAAATTAAAGCTTTTTTGATTGATTGATTTTATTTTCATAATTTTTACCTCCTTTAACATAAAAAAAGACTCTACATAAGAGTCTTAAATTAGTTTAATTAGTTTGTGAAAGATATTCGGCTTCTTTGGCTTTATCATGATTATGTTTATCTTGGTAAAGGGATAAAGTTTTACGAACAGGATTGAAGTGGAGATGGAAATCAGTTGATTCAAAGCTAGAGTCGGAAACACGAGCACGTCCAAGATAATAGTCTTTGTCGGCTTCTATTAAGTATTTCGGGCCTTTATATTTTAAGATTAAACAGTTACCGTATGAGTCTTCGTGGAATTGTTTTTCTAAACGAATATATGCATCCAATTGACTGTCAATTCCTTTATTAAACCAAGAATGTTTAAAATCATTAATTGAGGTTTCTTTATAATCAAGTCCGCGGTCATTCCAGTAGTCAAAAGGGTAACCTTCTTTAATGTAGTTGGCAAGGTTAGTAGGTTCTTTTTGGAGTTCCCGACGATTTTCCACCAGTTTTAATTCTTTTCTTAAACTTTCTTCATGAGCTTGAAGCGACTTTAAA
>NZ_JAOSIT010000032.1:0-6573 GCF_030586975.1 Candidatus Phytoplasma gossypii
GAATTATCCAATACTTTTGTTTAGCTGACAATCTAAGTGTTTTAACCCATCTAAATTACCTAGCTGAAGATAGCTGTTTGAAAACGCTGGCAAGGAAACGAAAAACATCGATTGCCAGAGTTCGAAAGAAATTCAATAAAGGTTCAACTTGGGGTATCTCCTACATTAACAAAGGAAAGACTCAATACGAACCATGGGACGTTTACTCTTGGGATAAAATTAAAAAAATGTGTAACTATAAGGGAAATCCGGTTATTACCATTAATAGATTTACATTCCAAGGTCGCACGCATCTAACTGACCGTTTGAAAGCGGAACGTTGTGAGTGCAACAAAACAACTCAACTGCAAATTCATCACATTGGCACGGTTCGCAACGCGAACCACCAAAGTATCATGAATAAAAGTACCAAGGTATTGTGTAAAGACTGTCATCGAAAAGTGACAAATCAACAAATACATGATATCAGAGAGAATATGAACGATAAGAATAAATAGCTAATTAACCGCGAGGGGAAATTAGTTCTCGCAAGAGAGTAAATTATGGAAAGCCGGATGCTGGGAAACTTGCTTGTCCGGTTTGGACGGGGGCTGATTGTAAATAAAACAGCAAATACAAATCGCTGAATAAAACGCAATTAATCTATCCGTATTAAAGCATTTGGTTAATCCTGGTGATGAAATTATCACTTCCGAATTAGAGCATCATTCCTGTTTATTGCCTTGGATGCAAATAGCTAAAGAAAAAAAAGCTAAATTAATTTTTATTCCTTTAGATAAAAATTATAAAATTCAAGTAGATAATTTTTATAAAGTTTTATCAGATAAAACAAAATTTGTGGTTTTAGGTCATATATCTAATACTTTTGGCGATGAAATACCTATTAAAGAAATTACTAAAATCGCTCATCAAAAAAATATTTTGGTCATTTTAGACGCAGCACAATCAATAATACATTTATCGTTGGATGTCAAAGATTTAGATATAGATTTTTTAGCTTTTTCAGCTCATAAAATGTATGGTCCTTTTGGTATTGGTATTTTATTCGGAAAAAAAAAATTATTAGAAGAATTATCTTCGCCTAATATTGGCGGAGGTAATATTTGCGAAGTTAATCATCATAATTTTATTTTCAACGAATTACCAAACAAATTTGAACCAGGAACATTAAATATTGGTGCTATTTTAGCTTTTCGAAAAACTTTGAATTTTATTAGAAAAATTGGGATACCTCGGATTCAAAAACATACTAATGATATTATTAATAAAATCAAAAGTTTTTTAAAATTAATGCCTCAAATTATAATTTTTAATCCTACGTCAACTAATATGATTTTATTTAATTTTAAACAAATTCATGCTCATGATATAGAAAGTTTTTTGAATCAAAATGATATCTTTGTGCGTACTGGTAAACATTGTGCTAATTTAATTATTCAAAAAATAAATCAAATTAGTACTATTAGAATTTCAGCTGGTATTTATAATAATGATCAAGATATCAATCGTTTAATATCTATTTTACATCAAATCAAAGATTTAAAAAGCATTTTATAATGAAAAAAATATGAAAATAAATTCCAAATAAATTAATAATTCCAAATAAATTAATTTTAATTTTTGTTATAAAAAGATAAATTTTTTTCAAAAATAAAAAAAATCAATATAATAAATAAAGGAAGAGGTGAACACTAATTTATTTAAAAGATGAAGATAAAAAAATTATGTTATATCATTGGGCGCCAAAGAGGCCTAAATTTCGTGCTATCTAACCAATAGCCAGAGCCGATAAACTCTGAAAGGATATGGTTGGTTTGGCAAACGAAAGAATGTCAGACTACAGCAAACCATAAAAGCGGGTTGCGACGAAAGCAAATTAGTCAAGAAGACCCCGCCACCGAATAATTCTATGGGGAAGCCTGCAATGGCCTAAGAAGGAAATTGAGGTAATTAACAAACCTGTTCGGAAGTTGCTTAAACGGACAGTCCAGAGTCTACTAATATAAAAATGATGTATTGAGTAGTTTATCAAAGAGAAAAAACCTGGAATCAACCTCTCAAAAGAGGATACTTCCCCTAAGGAATTAAGGTAGAAATTTAGTGTAACTTGGAGAATCCTAAAATCAGGTAATTAAATTTACTAATCTGGAAATAAAAGCCCGGATGGTCAAGGATAAAGAATCTTTTTAGTAGTCGTAAGGGTAAACCTAAATTTGGAATAATTTAGTTAATCGGCTTACCAAGAGGAGAGTTAATAACTCTTATAGGGCGAAAGAAGAAAGTAATTTATTATTTTATTCAATGACATCCAATGAGATCGAGAAAAAAGTCGATAAATAATGTCAATAACGGTTTCACCAGAAACTAAATTTTCACGAACATTGGATAGAATTCAATATTGTTCATTAAAAGGCTACTCTTTAAAAAGAGAACTCCAACAGGGAATGAATAACTTTCAGAATACGTCAACGGCATTCAATAGAATTTCCGCTAATAAAGGAGCGGGCACACCCGGAATTTACAATGAAACCATTGATGGAATTAATCTAGGGAAACTAGAAAGATACCATCAGGAGTACGTTAATAATGGTTATAACCCGGAACCAGTTAAAAGAATTCTCATTCCTAGTGATAATAAAGGAGCTAGACCTCTGGGGCTACCCACTATCAAAGATCGACTAATACAAAAATGTCTCGAACAACTCTTGACTCTCTATTTTGAAAATATCTTTTCAGCATGGAGCTTGGGATTTAGAACCAGAAAATCTTGTCATGACGCTATCAAACGTGTTAAACAAAGATTTAAAGGGATTGACTATATGGTCAAAATTGACTTAAAAGGTTACTTTGATACCATCAATCACGAGATTCTCATAAGAACCTTAAATCGGTTCATCAGAAAGAATAAAGTCCTCTCGACCATTAACAAATGGTTGAAAGCCGGTTTCATGAAAGATGGGGTCAAATACGAATCCTTATCCGATTCTCCTCAAGGAGGAATTATTTCCCCCTTGCTGGCGAATGTATATTTACATTACATGGACCTGAAAATGGAGGAATTGATTAAAGAAGAAAAACCAATTAAGAAAGGAAACCCAGAATATGGGAAAGCATGGCGTAAAAACCAACACCACAAACTGGGGGTCGATAAGTATATCAAAGTATATCAATCTAAACCCGAAGATAAGAGTTGAGTACATCCGCTACGCTGATGATTTTATCATTGGTGTTAAAGGTGAATATGACAAAGCCGAGAAGATTAAGAATCAAGTGGTCCAATGGCTAGAGCAAGATTTAAAACTTACCATAAATAAGAATAAATCGAAAATTGCAAAAGCTAGTAAAGGAACTAGATTTCTATCCTACATGATTAAGGTAAACCCCACCAATAAAACTCGTACAAGGAAATCCACAAAGAATTCCTTAAACGGTCAAGTTCAAATCTGGATTCCCCAAGCGAAAGCCAAAGAATACGGACATGAATATAATTGGGTAAAAGAGGGAAAGGTAAAACACGACGAAACATTAGCGGGTAGAGACGAATTAGAAATAATTCGAACCTATCAAACAATTGTTAGAGGAATTATCCAATACTTTTGTTTAGCTAATAATCTCGGTGTTTTAACCTATCTAAACTATCTAGCTGAATATAGCTGTTTAAAAACACTGGCAAGGAAACGTAAAACGTCAATTGCCATAGTCCGAAAGAAATTCAATATAAGTTCAACTTAGGGTATTTCCTATATTAACAAAGGAGAAACCCTATATGAACCTTGGGCTGTCTACTCTTGGGATAAAATCAAAAAAATGCGTAACTATAAGGGAAATCCGGACATTACCATTAATAGATTTATATTCCGAGGTCGCACACATCTAACTGACCGTTTGAAAGCGGAATGTTGTGAGAACTGCGACAAAACAATCCAACTGCAAATTCATCACATTGGCACGGTCCGCAACGCGAACCACCAAAGGATCATGAATAAAAGTACCAAGGTATTGTGTAAAGACTGTCATCGCAAGATAACCAATCAACAAATACATGATATTAAAAAGAATAAGGACGATAAGAATAAATAGCTAATCAACCGTGAGGGGAAATTAGTTCTCGCAAGAGAGTAAATTATGGAAAGCCGGATGCTTGGAAACTTGCTAGTCCGGTTTGGACGGGGGCTGATTGTAAATAAAACGGCAAATACAATCGCCACATAAAACGCAATTAATCTATCCGTATTAAATAATCCTTACAATCAAGGTTTATCTGATAATTCTAATTATTTATATTTTCGTTACCACAATAATTATTGTGGTGATGCGATCGAATTACAACTTTATATTATTGATTCTCATTTGCAAAATATTCGCCATAATACCCAAGCTTGTTCAATTTGTTGTATTTCAGCAAGTATTATGTCTATGACGGTTCAAAAACAAAATATTCAACAAGTATTAGTGCAAATTAAAAATTTTTTAGCTATGTTAAATAAGCAAAAATTTGATATTAATCAATTGAATAAAGAATTACAAATTTTTAAATTTTTTTGTGATAACCCAAGTAAAATTTCTTGTATCAGTTTACCTTGGAAAGCTCTTGAAAAAGCTATAGAATCTTGGAAAAACAAAAAATGTTTATAAAGTTATTAGTAAATTTATCCCTTAATTAAGTCATTAATTTAAATTTAATTATAAATGATTAATTCCAATTCATAAAACTTTTTTTAAGATAAGAATTTAATAAAAAATAGAATAATTTATATCTATTGAAAATGTTAATTTAAAATTTTAATTATTTAAATTTAAAAATAAAAAAAATTAATTTATAATTTTAATAATATTAAACATTAAGATATAATTGCTAAAAAATAATATGCAAGCAAATAATAATAAATTGAAAAAAATAAAATCAAAAATCAATCTTTTCGAATAAAATAATTTAATTTACCAAAAATTTAATCAAAAATTAATTAATTATTATGATTATTAGATAAATAATAAGGAATTTTAACAATTCCTGGAATAACTATATTAGATAATAAGAAAGGATGATCATTATTATAATCATAATTGATTTCGATACCATTGGGGGTTATTTCTTTTTTTAATCGCGCTGTGTTATCTAAATAAATGTATTCAAAAATATGTTTATTAGGCCATGTTTCTTTTATTAAGCAACCATGAAATTCATCAAATTCTTGAATATAACCGTGAGGAAAAATTATTTTAATAATATGATTAAGCGGATTGTTCTTTAAATATATAATTTTTGTATCTCGGGTAACTCCTTGGTTATCAGTAATTTTGGTAATTTGATAATTTTTAGTATCATCCATTTCAACTATAGAATTATCTGGTAACTTAATTTTGGTAATTGAATTATTTTCTGATTTTAAATTTGGTTCCAAAGAAGATGCTGTTATAATTATGTTATCTTTTGTTGTCATTTGGATCGGTAATAAATGATTATCATATTTTATAATAGTACCATTAGGTAAAATTTCTTTTTTCAATTTATAAAAATAATTTTGATTTATTTTTTGCAATTGATATTCTCTAACTGATTTATCATTTAAAATATCTTGATGAATAAAACATAAATAAAAACCGTAATATTCTCTTTGTTCACCGATTGGAAAAATAATTTTTTGTATTGTTTGGGTTTTAGGATTGTATTCACGAATATATTCATGAGAAATTTCTTGAATAACATCTTGGTTATAATTATAGTTTCTAGTTACACCATTTAAAAAAGTTTCCTGTATTTTATGATATTTATAAATTTTTGTTGTTTCGTCAGGAAAATTTTCTTGTAATAAGTATTTATCAAATCGATAATCTTTATTTGGTAAATTTATTTTTTTTTTCTTATTATTATAATCATAATAACTAATGATACCATCAGAATTAATTTTACAAAATAAATGTTTTTGTTGATCATATTCTTGAATAGTTCCATCTGGACAAATAATTTTTTTCACATTAGCTAAATTATTTAAATCAAAATCAATATCTTGAGTTTCATTGATACTATCAATATCACGATTATGATCTTTTTGAATATTTGTATTAGTTTTTTGCTTTAACAATTTACCTGTAATATAATCATATTTTTTAATATTACCTTGTTTATCAATAATTTTAATAATTTTAATAACATGATCTCCATCGTTAATTGGTATTTTATGAGACATTTTAAAATCTAAATTATCTTTTAATATTGTTAATTTGTTGAAATTATTTTTTTTATTCAAATGAATATAATCGTATACACAAATAAAAACCAATATTAATAACAATATTAATAATAATAAATACATAAATTTATTGTTTGTTAATTTTGGCAGAATTAAAAAACCTTTCTTTTTGATTAGATATTATTTTATAAGAGATTATTAGCTAAACAAAAGTATTGGATAAAAATTTCTCGGACAATTGCCTTATATGTTCGAACTAAATATAACAATATAGATGGAGCTATTATTAGTTCTGCTCCTAGTAGAGAAATTTCGAATTGTTTATTAAATTATCCTTTTTATGCGTTTAGTTTTTTGCAAAGAAAAAAACTTAATTTTAAAT
>NZ_JAOSIT010000033.1:0-5523 GCF_030586975.1 Candidatus Phytoplasma gossypii
AAGTTGTCAAACATGAATTTGACACAAATGATTGCCATTATTTATTATTATGCGGAAATACAAAATCACAATCACAACTTGCCGAACAATATTGCGAAAAATGGAAAAGTTGGATGAGACAATGTTACATCAAATATGGTAATTATTATTCAGAAGGTGAAATCCGTGACAAAATAGGTCGTTCTTCTCGCGCGCTTTATGATGAAAACGGGAAAAGTCATTGGTATTCTTATAAAGAAAATCCTTGGTATATGAAAGATGAATGGATGATTGATGATCAACCATGTTCTCAAGTATATTGCCAATTTTTAGATACTACTCGTCCCCCTCTAAAACCTCCAGAATTAACATAAACCTAGAAAGGAAATAAAAACCTATGTTCATTAATAAAATCTTACCAATTTTACCAAATAATCTCCTTTTATTTATCATTACCTTATTGTTGTTATTTCCGCTAACCACCATTTGTTATGCCGTTAAGTTCTATCTTTTTACCGTTAAATTAAGTATCCGCCACCTCCAAAAAAGCATCATGGTCCAATTTTACCAATATTTAACCACCAAGTAACCGAATCATCATGTGGCATCTCTTTGATCCTTGGTTAACCAAGATAAACCATCTGCTTCAACGAATAAGTAGTTCTTTCTTAACTTACCAAAATCAATGGTTAAATTTAGGTTTATTCACAATTATTTTATTATTTCTTCCCCATTTATTATCTTTAATTGATTTTATCCTTAAAGTTTTTTATCACCTTTTGTGTTTCTTTTATTATTTAGGAAAATATCTGTTATTATTATTGAAAAAAATTTTTAAGAAAGAATAATTATGATGCGCATTAAAAATTTAAATCAACGGACCAAATTATGGTACCAACACCGTCAAAAATATATTAACGCTTCCGAAATTGCCTCCATTACTGGATTAGATCCTTTTCGTTCCATGGAACAGTTAGTCCATGATAAACTCTTTGGCGCCCCTTTTACCGCTAACCAATATACTCTCCATGGACAAAAAATGGAACCGATTGCCAGAGCATTTTTCAGCCAAAAAACTCATTTACCTTTCGAAGATGCTATCTTTGTCGATGATCAAGTTCACCTTTTTTCTGCTTCTTTAGATGGTTACAACGAACAACATCAAGCTGTTTTAGAAATTAAATGTCCTTTTGTGAATGAAAACCAAGAAGTCTCATCAACTTGGACTAGTTTTTTAACTTGCCCTGAGTTAGAAAATATCCCTCAATACTACTGGGCCCAAGTCCAATGCCAACTTTTTTGTTCCCGAGCAAAATTCGCTTACTTTTTAGTTTATTTTCAGGACACTCATTATTATGTGGTGCGGATTTATCAAGAACAAACCTTTATCACGAAAATGATTGAAGATAGTCAAAAATACTTAGCCTTTTTAAACAACACTAAACAAGAATTAGCTCAAACCACTTATTTAAAACAATTAAGTAAAATTAAATAATTAATTAATACTTTTTGAGACCTTCATCAGAAGGTCTTTTTTTATGCCCAAATTGAGATTAAAAGAAGAAAACCATGAAAACCACCAAAAAAGAATTTATTGACGATTACGGAAGTAAAGTGATCCAAAAATACAACCCCCACCAACAATTAATCACCGAAATACATTATTATCGCGGCACTGACGCGATCAATTATATCATGCATTATAATCCCTTAACTGGTCACAAATTAAAACAAATCAAATATCATCAAAATTTCGTTATCGATCAAATGATTGAATACGATCAAGTGACTGGTAAAGCCACCAAAGAAACCCGATATTGTCAGTTTGATGACCAAATTATCCATTATATTGCCGAATTTGAGAAAAACACTGGCGCATTTATGAAAGCAATCGCCTATCGTTCGGATGGCCAAACTATTTGGTATGTCGATGAATACGATAAAGATAAACCTAAAAGAACTCATTATCGATCTGACGGCAAAACTATTGCTTATGTAAACGAATACGATAAAAAAACTAGAAATCAAGTTAAACAAATCAAATATAGAACAGGCGGCAAAACTATTCATAGTATATTTGAATACGATAAAGACACTGGGAGAAAGATAAAAAAAACTGTGTATCGAGCCGACGGAAAAAATATTGATTATATAAAGGAATATGATCGAAATACTGGCGCACCTATTAAAAACATTTATTATCTTTAAAAAATCCCTCAAAAAAAAGGAGAAACTATAATGAAATTAATTGTTTTTGAAGGCTTAGATGGGAGTGGCAAAACAACACTAATTCAGGCGCTTAGTCACCAATTGACTCCCTTTCCCAAAGTTTATCCAGGATTAGGCAGTAGCACGATTGGTAAAGAAATACGAGATTTATTTTTAAATTTTCCCCAAGTAGATTATCTGACCCGTTTTTATTTAAGTTTGGCTAATATGACCCAAATCCAAGCGGAATTATTTAACCACCACCCATTAATTATCTGCGATCGTTGGTTGCCATCTACCTATGCTTACCAATTATTTCCTTTTTCTCAAGAAAAGCAACAACTTTTATCGTTAAAAAAGATTTTTCAGATTCATCATGAAACTATCTTAAGCAAACCTGATTTATTAATTTATTTAGATATTGAGCCCCTTGTTGGCATAACCCGTAAAGAAAACCAAAAAAATCACCAAAGTGATTTCATCGAACAAAAACCGTTAACTTATTTTCAAACCGTTCGCCAAGGATACCAACATTATCTCACTCATTATACTAGGGGCATGAAAAAATTAATCTTAAACGGAAATGATCCCATACCATCCAATATCAAAAAAATTATGAAATATTTAGGAGCAAGCAAATAATGGCTATTATCGTTAAGAAAAAATGTCAAAATGGTAATTTATATATCTATTATAGCAACGGCAAAATTAAAACCATCAAACCTGATGGCACTGTCACTTGGAAAACCAAAAACATTAAGACGAAAAAGACCTTAAAAAGGTCTTTTTTTATTAAGAAAGGAAAAAAATAAATGAAAGCATTAACTAATTTAGCTTTTGAACAGATTAAAGTTTTTAAGCCGCATTCTTTATGTGTTCAAATCACAAAACTGATTATTGACCCTCCTCTTTTCCACCATCCTTTTCAGGAATATATGAGCCAACATCATCATTTCTTAAATCAATATTTCATCAATCACCACTACAACTCCCAAAGTCAAAAAGTAATTCGCGGTAAAATCAATGAATATCTTATTTTATTCTATTTTCAAAACCAAGGAATCATTCATTTATATCCTCAAGCTTATTTATTCTTTATCCCTGATATTAAATTTGATTTAGTGTTATTTACGAAAACCAAACGAATTATCGCGTTTAATTTTAAAACTTGTTTACGGGACCGTTATAAACAAGCCGTAGTGGAAGCCCAACAACTCAAAAAACTCGATACGCGTTTTGAATTTTATTTATTAACTAATAACGCAACTGAAACCCAAAGATTAAACAAGAAAATCACCCAAGGCAAAATCCTCGGGATTAATCAAGTTATTGACTTATTTTCTCCGCGCGCTAACCACTTCTTACACACTTTAAGGATAAACCAATTTATTCCCTTTCCCGATATTAATATCATTAAAAAAGAAAAAGGAATTAAGCGATAATGTTAACCAATGAACAAAAAGCCTTAAAACAAATTATCACCTATCTAAACCAAAACAAAAGGGAACAATTACAGTTTTATTTTGACCTAATTGATCCCCAATGGTTTTTCGAGCCCCAACATCGTCAAATCTTTCAAGCCTTAAAATATTTAACTTTAGAAAATACTCCTCCTTATCCCGTGGATCAAAGCCCATCATCCGCTGCGCTCATTTCCCAATTACTAACTTATCTCCAAACCCATTTTCCTCAAGATCATTTTACTAACACATCTTTAGATTTTTTAAATGATGATCTTTGCCAAGAAAATAACCTAGATTGCTTAACTAACTTAAAACACACTTATACCCAAGAAAAACTCTTCCAACAACTCTTAAAAATAATTAAACCTACTTTTGACCATCCCGATCCTTATCATCGTCATCTTTACTACCAAGAAATTTTCGCTAAATTAAGAAAATTTATGGCTTGGCTTCCCCCCCATTCTGACCAAACCTTATTCACAATCTCCCAAATGGCTACCGTTCATCCTGAATTTTTTAACACTGATCGCCAAGCCCAAGAAACGATCAGCGCCGAATATTACCGTTTTTCCCAGAACTTCCGCGGTTTAAATCAAGCCACTAACGGCTTTAAAAAAGGCCAAGTGATTACGATTGGCGGTTATACGGGTTTAGGGAAAACTAGTTTTGTTTACCATCTGCTCTTAGATATCTCCCGAACTAATTGTCAAGAAGCAATTCATTACCCGCCGATCTTGGTCTTTTCTTATGAAATGACTTTAGCGGAAAATTTAAGTCGTTTATTAGCGAACTTAACCCAAATCCCCCTTGAAGTTATTTTTACCAAAAATTGGGAAGAGACAGGCATTTCCCCTGCCCTTTACAAGGAAAGGATGAGAATAGTCCAACCTTTCTTGAACAATCTCAAGATTACTTTTAGTTATGATCCTACCAGAAACATTGATTATATCCTGGATTTAGTTTATCGGCGTCATTTAGAACAACAAATAGAGATGGTGGTGATTGATCATCTCCAAATTACCAAAGCGACTCATCATTTAGAAAATGATCGTCTGGCCATTGACGAAATTATGACGAAATTAAAAAAACTGGCTGTGGAATTAAAGATCGTCGTTATTATTCTCTCCCAATTTTCCCGCGATACTTACCATAATTATTCAGGAAAATCCCCCACGATTACCGCTTTAAAAGGGAGTGGGGGCATCGAAACCAATTCCGATCTGGTCTTAATGATGGCGGAATTCCAACCGAAATTAAGTAAAACCCGCGAAAAGCCTTTTAATATTTATAATTATGATTGCCAACAATTATATGCTAAAGCGCGTGGTCATGAATCCCAAAAAATCATTGAATTAGCGATTAAAAAGAATCGGAGTGGCGCCAAAAAAGACTTGCTTTATCATTTTGAAATGACTACCCAAACCTTTCAAGAAATCGGTTATGTTTTACCTTATGCTGAAGATGATGATGAAGATGATTAAAAGGAGAAAAAGATGAAAAAATCAAATCGCGAGAAAGTTAATGTTTTTGACGTTGTTAACGATTGTTTAAATAATGAACAATATAAAACGCAAATAGATATTTTTAATAATCCCTTACAAAAAAGAAAATTTGATGAATTTTATACAACTGAAAAAACAGTTGATTGGTGTTTCGAAACCTTAAAAAAAGAATTGCCAAAATTAGATCTTGATTTTAATGAATTTTTTTTTATTGAGCCGTCTGCTGGAACAGGAAATTTTTATCGTAAAATGCCTCCCCAGAAAAGAATTGGAGTTGAAATTAATCCCGAACTTAATCAAGATTATTTTATTTCTGATTATTTAGATTTTGAACCCAAAAATAAAACAAAAAATCTAGTTTTTGGCAATCC
>NZ_JAOSIT010000034.1:0-4743 GCF_030586975.1 Candidatus Phytoplasma gossypii
CGTCGCAAAATGTTAACAGGTTATAATGTTCTTTTTGTGCCTGGTATGGATCATGCCGGAATAGCTACGCAAATTAAAATTAAACAACAATTACAAGAAACAGGTTTTAGTATTAGTGATTTAACTATAGAAATTTTTTAATAAGTTTTAAGTTTAAATTATAGTTAGTTCAAATAATTGATGTATTATATTTGTTTTTTGATTGAGTTACATTTAATTATATTTTATTCGTTAAAAAAGATCTTGTAAAATAGATCTTTTTTTATTTGTGGGGATTTTTTAAATTTTTGAGTCTTTACATATATAAATTTTTAAATTTATTTATTTGAATATTTATTAATTTAACTTGAATATATTCATTAGAAAGATATTATTTGACAAAAGGTGTTCTTTAAAATGAAAATTAAAAAAAATTATTTATTTTTTTTTGTTTTTTTTTGTTTTTTTGCAATTTTAATTTTTTTATTTTGGTATAATGTGGCAATTAAAAGTAAAAATATTAATTTAATTAATTTTTCTTTGTGTAATTCGAAATTGTTACAAGAACAAGAGTTTGATTTCGAAGACGAATTGAAACAAATTAGTGCTAAGGAATTTAAGGTTTTAACGAAAATTAAGAATACTTTTCCTCAATATTTTCAAGAATCAAACGAGGATAAAAATAATTTTTTATTAAATCAAATTTTATTGTTGATTTTAGGAGAATTTAAAAATCATAATTATAAGTGGTTTGATAATTATAAAAAATCAAATTTGTTTTTTACAGAATATTTGTCCACTTTAGACAAATATGATTTATTTAATGATTTCGGATACAAAATAGAAGAAATAGTTTCTGATCCGGATAAATATGTTTTTATTCTTCCTGGTAATTATATTGAATTTGCGAATTATGATAAATATTTGTTTTCTAAAAAAAATTCTTTTTCAGCAGATACAAAAGGTTTATTTTGGAAAAATTGGTCTCCTAAAAATTTGTTGTTTATATCTAAAAGTTATTTAGATATTATCTTGCAACTTAGTACAAAAATTTGGGAGTTTAAAAATAATCCAAATCAACAATCATTTGTAAATGAATTAAATATATTGGGTGAAAAACATTTTTTATTGTCTAAAGCCGATACAGATGTTCATTTTATTAAACATAAAATAAAAAAATTAAACACTTTTTCAAGTAGAGAAAGCGAAACTATTCGCTCTTTAACCGAAACTATTCAAGCAAAAGAAACACAATACCGTCACCAAATGGATTTATCTGAAGCTGAACGTCAACAGTTAAAAAGAGAAATCGGTCAACTTACTAAGGATTTAATTACAAGTCAAGAAAAAATTGATCAACATAAAAATGACTTAGAAAAAGCCCAAAAAACTTTATCTCAAACTTCTTCTGAATTAGAAGAAATTCGCAAAGAATTAGAAAAAGATCATCAATTGAGTGAAACAACTATTCATCAACTTAAATCGGAATTAGATAGTTTAAATTCTCAACATGATAATTTAAACGTAGATTTGAAGAAGGCCAAACAAGATAATCAAGAGTTAAAACAAAAATTAACTGATAATATTGATATTGGCCATAAATTTATTGATATTTTAGAAGTGATTACATCTTCGTTTTTAAAACAATTAGATAAACAAACTTCCGAAAATATTAAAAATAATTCTTTAAATGTTTCTGCTCAAAAATTTGCTAAAGATACTTCTAAAATGCCTTTATTTGGGCAATTGATTGGTCTCAAAAAAGAAAAAGCTCAATTGCAAGAATATTTAAATTATCTTAGAGATACTAATAAATATTTTGAGATGGGTGTGAAAAAACCTCCTAAAGGTATTATATTATATGGTCCTCCGGGCACAGGTAAAACTCATTTAGCTGAAGCATTTGCTCGAGAATCAGGTTTATCAGTTTTTTCTTTATCATCTTCGGATTTTTCAAAAACTTATGTAGGTGAAGCGCCAAGATTAATAGAAAATATTTTTATTGAAGCTCGTAAAAAATTTCCTAGTATTATTTTAATAGATGAGTGCGAAAGTGTATTTCGTTCTCGCGTTAGTAATTCTTTGACTACTGATCATGGTAATGTTATAGCTGCTTTTTTATCTTATTTAGAGGGTGTTCACGAAGATAAAGAAAGACCTGTGTTTGTTATTGCTATGACTAATATTTTAGAAGAAATTGATTCAGCTATTTTAAGTCGTTTTGATAAACGTATTAAAGTTGATTTATGGGATTTTTCTTCAATTCAAGAATTTTTAAAATTAAAAGCTATAGATTATAAATTAGATTTAATGGCTTATGATTATTTGGTAAATAATATTCCTGAAATTATCTTTAAACTTAATAATGACGAATTAAAAACTCCTCGTGGTTTAATTAGTTTATTAAATCAAGCTGTTACTATATCGCAAAATTCGAATCATCAACATTCTTATGTAAAGCTAATCGATCTACAATTATCTTTAGATTTAAAATTAGGTCTTAATAGTGTTAATTGGGATAATCATCAACATCAAGCTTATACTTGGCAAGATTTAGCTTTTATCAAAGAATATAACGGTATTTCTATAAAACAACTTTTTGAAGATAATAATTTTGAAAAATTAGAATTAAAATATTATAAATTAATTAAAGATAAGAGTCAAAATAATAAAAAACCTATTTATATTTCTTTACAAAATGATGTAGGTTATCTTTATGATATTGATATTGATTCGAATAATATGTGGCCTTCCAATTTATTAGGTTTTTATTTAGATGTTCAAAATGTTGTAACTGATAATTTTGATTTTCATGTGCAACCGCCAAATTTAAAAATTTCCAATCCAGAAGATCTTTTAAGGTTATATATTCGAAATAATAATAAATATAAAGTTAATCGGATATATTTTGTGTGGGATTTATTTAAACAACAAGAAATTAACTTTTTGTTATTTAAAAAATGGGGAAATTTGGTTAAAAAATATCCTTTTTTAAAACAACAATATCAAATTATGAAAGATGAGGTAAATTCTCAAATTAATTCTTTAAAAGATTTAGAATTAAATAAACTATTTCATGATTGGATAAAAAAATTGAAAAATAAATGGATTGAAGAAGTAATGCCTAAAATAAAATTATCTCCAAAAACTATTTATGATTTGTTTAAATTAAATCTTATTAACTTAATTGAAGAAGAAATTGATTTATGTTGGCAAAAAGATAATCTTTCGAAAGATAATTGTTTAGAACAGATTATTATGCGTTTGAATGAAAATTTTTCTAATTTGTTTAAAAATTTTCTTCGTGATGAAACTATTAAAATAATTAATAAAATAAGTTTAAATAAAAAAATATTTTCTCAATTTCAAATTGAAAAAATTAAAGAATATTTAAAACAAACTACTATTCAAGAATTTGAAAAAGAATTGGATTCATTTGATCCAGATAATATTTTGTCTGAAGAAATTTTAACAAAAATATTTGTTAATCAAGAAGAATATTTCAATCAACAAGATAGTGTATATTATAAACTTTGGCAGGAAAAAATATATAAATATTTAGATATTTCTTTGCCTCATTTTGAACAATTAAAATTAAAAAAATATTTAATTCATCAATTAATTGAAACTTATTTCCAACAAGATTTAGAATTAGATAAAATTATTGAACATTTAAACGAAAAAATTGATATTTATAAGCAACAATTTGAACAAAAATTAGAGAAAAAAATTAATCAAATTGTAAATAAATATTTTTTATCTAATTATTTTCAAGATTCTCCTGATCTTGCGACTATTAGTTTAATTAATAAAAGAGCTAATATATGGATTAATCATAATTTAAAATCAGATGAAAAAATTAAATCAGAAAAAGAAATTGAAAATATTGTTCTTAATTTTTTACAAAAATATACAAAAAATCTAATTATTAACCAACAAAAAAGGGAAACATTTTTAGAACGTAATTTTGTTAAAATTATTGTTGTTATTTTTTTGTTGTTATTTTGTGTTTTTTATTTTTTATGTTTTAATAATCTAAAAAAATAAATTTAATATATTATTTCATGTATTCATTCATTTTTTAATTTTCCGTTCTAAAACGGAAAATTTTAAAACATTAATATTTTAAAAAAAAATTAATATTTTTTTATTTATCGATATTATATTTGTTATAATTTACTTCGTATTATCTTTTTTAAAATAAAAATTTATAAAAAATTAATAAATTTTCCTTGGAGCAGTACTCAAGTGGCTATAAGAGGCATCTCTGCTAAGGATGTAGTTCAAGAAATTGATGCAAGGGTTCGAATCCCTTCTGCTCCGCCATTTTTATTTTTTTGATCATGAAAGTTTTAAAAAAAGTAAATATTAAAAAAATAAAAACACTTTCTAATTTTTAATCGATTTAGAAAGTGTTTTTTATTTTAATAGTATTTGGATAAGTTATAAACTATTCTTTTTGTGTTCGTTTTTTTTATTAAATTGATAAATTATAAGTAGAAATGTTACTGTTATTAAAATGCATAATAAATAAAATAATTTGCTTGCAAAAGAACTATTATTATTGGATGAAAATTCGAAATTATCCTCACTGTTATTGTTCTTAGGGCTATCATTAGTATCATTTAAAATTGTATCTATTTTATTTTTTAATGTTTGGAAATTATTTGATTTTTCCTCTAAATTCGGATTTATAAGAACACTTAATGTTATTTTTTGGTCATTTATACCTTCATCTAATATTTTTTTGTTTATAATTTCTTG
>NZ_JAOSIT010000035.1:0-4508 GCF_030586975.1 Candidatus Phytoplasma gossypii
CAGCGTAGCGGATGTATTCGACTCTTGTCTTTGGGTTTAAATTGATATACCTATCAATCCCCAGTTGATGGTGCTGGTTTTTAAGCCATGCTTTCCTATATTCTGGGTTGTTCTTCCTAATCGGCTTCCCTTCTTTAATCAGTTCCTCCATTTTAAGGTCGATGTAGTGTAAAATATACATTCGCCAGCAAGGGGGAAATAATTCCTCTTTGAGGAGAACCCGATAAAGATTCATATTTGATTCCGTCCTTCATGAAAACGACTTTCAACCGTTTGTTGATGGTTTAAAGGGTTTTATTCTTTCTGATAAACTGATTTAGGGTTCTCATGATAATTTCATGATTGATCGTATCAAAGTAACCTTTTAGGTCGATTTTGACAATATAGTCGATACCTTTAAATCTTGGTTTGACGCGTTTGATAGCTTCATGGCAAGATTTTTTGGTTCTAAATCCAAAGTTCCATGCTGAAAAGATATTTTCAAAATAGGGAGTTAAGAGTTGTTCCAGGCATTTTTGTATTAACCGATCTTTAATGGTAGGTAGCCCCAAGGGTCTAGTTCTTTTATTATCACTAGGAATGAGATTTCTTTTAACTGGTTTTGGGTTATAACCATTATTGACGTATTCCTGATGGTATCTTTCTAGTCTTTCTAAATTAACCCCATCAATGGTTTCATTGTCCACACCTGGTGTACCCGCCCCTTTGTTAACGGCAATTTTATTAAATGTCGTTAACGTATTCTGAAAGTTATTCATTCCCTGCTATAATTCTCTTTTTAAAGAGTAACCGTTTGATGAACGATATTGAATTTTATTCAATTTTCGCGAAAGTTTAGTTTCTAGTGAAACCGTTGTTGACATAATATCAACTCCTTTCTTGATGCCATTAAATAAATAGTAAATTACTTTCTTCTTTCGCCCTATAAGAGTCATTAACTCTCTTCACAGTAAGACGATTAACTAAATTATTCCAAATTTAGGTTTACGCTTACGACTATTAAGAAGATTCTTTATCCTTGACCATCCGGGCTTTTATTTCCAGATTAGTAAACTTAATTACTTAGTTTTAGGATTCTCCAAGTTACCCTAAATTTCTACCTTAATTCCTTAGGGGAAGTATCCTCTTTCTGGAGGCTGATTCCAGGTTTCTTTTTTCTGATAAACTACTCAATATCTGGTGTTTCTATTAGTAGTCTCTGGACTGTTCGTTTAAGCAACTTCCGAAACAGGTTATTCTATTACATCAATTTCCTTCTTAGGCCATTTCAGGCTTCTCCATAGAATTATTTGGTGGCGGAGTCTTCTTGACTAATTTGCTTTCATCGCAACCCGCTTTTATGGTCTGCTATCATCCAACATTCTTTCGTCTGTCAGACCGACCATCTCCTTTCAGGGTTTATCGACCCTGGCTATTGGTTAGATAGCACGAAATTTAGGCCTCTTTGGCGCCCCACCAGAAGAATTAATATTTAAATATTTCACAACTTCCCAAAGCATAACGGGTATATGATTTTTCATTAACAATTCCCTAAACCTCATCGATCATAAAAAAAAGAAAATTTTTTTTAATTTTCTTTAAAAATAATCCTAAAATTTTTATTAATAATTTCGGATAAAGCTTTACTAACAATTTTTTTACCTTTAATTTTAGATTTATAAAATTCATCTTTAGTTTCTATAACATGAGCAATTTTCCCAGCAACATAAGCTAATTTATATTTAGAATCGATACATTTTAATAAATCATCGATAGAATCAGTTGAAAAACCTTTTTTTTGATTAAAAATCATTTGTCTAAATAATTTCCTTTCTTTGATATAATTTCAAATTAAAATTTGAGACGAATAAAACTTAATCATTCTTTTAAATTTTACACGTTCCGCAATTAAAACAGATTTAATAATATTAACTGTTTCGTCCAATTTATCATTGATAATCATGTAATCATATTTTTTAATTTTTTGAATCAATAATAATTCTTGACGAGCTTTAACAATTCGTTCATTAATAATTTGCGAAGACTCTGTATTTCGATATTGAATACGTTGTTTTAAAATTGCAATAGAAGGAGGAGCTAAAAAAATAAAAACACTTTTACTTTTAATAAAATTATTGCTAATTTGTAAAGCTCCTTGAACATCTATCTCTAACAAAACATCTTTATTTTGTTTTAATTCTTCCATTACTTTAATTTTAGGAGTACCATAATAATTACCAATAAACTCATTATACTCTAAAAAATAATTTTCTTTAATTTTATCTTTAAAATATTGGTTACTAACAAAAAAATAATCTTTGCCATTTTTTTCATTTATTCTTGGAGACCTAGTAGTCATAGAAACTGAATAAACTAAATTATTTTCAATTCTATCTAATAATAATTTCTTAACCGTTCCTTTACCAACTCCTGATGGTCCTGAAATAATTATCAACATCCCTTCCTTATTTAATCGCATAAATTAATTAAAAACCATTCTTTCTAAAACATTATAAGTAAAGTATTTAATTATTAAATAATTAAAATCAAATAAAAATAAATCTATATCATAACTATATTTAACAATTTATTTTTGATATAAATAGTATTAATAATTTCTTTATTTTTAATAAAACTTAAAATTTTTTCATCTTTTTGAATAATTGTTAAAATTTCAGATTTCTCTGTATCTAAAGGAATTAATAATTTAGATTTAATTTTACCATTAATTTGAATAACAATAACAACCTCTTTTTCTTCTAAAAAGGAAATATCGTATTTTGGCCAAGAAGAATACACTAATTCTTGATTAGATTTTAATTTCACTTGATTTAATTCTTCTGTAATATGCGGAGCTATAGGATTTAATAATTGTAATAAAATTCTAATTTGATAACGATCTACCTTTTCATATTGATAAATAGAATTAGTAAAAATCATTAATTGACTAATAACTTTATTAAATTGACATTTTTGATAATACTCAGTGACTTTTTGAATAGTTTGGTGTGTAATTTTATTTAAAATTGCAAAATTTGATTCATAAATAATAAAATTATCAAAAATATTATAAATACGATTTAAAAAACGTTGAATACCTTTTAAACCTTGATATGACCAAGATTTATTATCTTCCAAAGGTCCTAAAAACATAATATAAAGCCTTATTACATCAGCTCCATAAGTATTTAAAACTTCCGAAGCATTAACAATATTACCCCTAGATTTACTCATCTTGAAATTATCATTTCCTAAAATCATACCTTGATTTATTAATTTATAAAAAGGCTCAGGAGTTGATATTAAGCCCCAATCATATAAACATTTACACCAAAATCGAGCATAAATTAAATGACCATGAGCATGTTCGGCGCCGCCAATATAAATATCTACAGGCAAAAAATAATCTAATAATTCTTTAGCTTCCGTAGTATTTAAAGGGATCATACTTAGATAATTTTTCAAAATATAACCTATATAATACCAAGAACTACCTGCAAATTGAGGCATAGTATTAGAATCACGTTTATAAATTTTATCATCTTTATGAAAATATAACCAAGAATAAATTTGAGCCAAAGGCGAACCACCTTTGTATAACTGTTCTAGATTATCAGTTTCAGGCAATTCTAAAGGCAATTCATCATCAGACATTAAATAAATTTTATTATTTTCATCATAATAAACAGGAAAAGGTTCTCCCCAATAAATTTGACGAGAATATAACCAATCATGAATTTTATAAGTATTAAATAATTCGCCCCATTTATTTTTGATAGATAAATTTATAATTTTTTCTTTAGCAGACAATTCATCTAAACCATTTAAAAAATCACTATTAATAAAATTACCACTTTTTTGTAAACATGGTTTTTCAATTTTTTCTTTTATTGAATATAAATGGCAATGAGGACTGCAATATTTAATAATATATTTGTTCAAATTATATTTTTGAGCAAAAATAAAATCTTTTTGATTATACAAAGGAACCGACATTAATGCTCCTGTACCATAATGCATAAAAACATAATCTGAAATCCAAATAGGAATTTTTTGATTATTGCAAGGATTGATAGCGTAACTACCCGTAAAAACTCCCGTAATTTCTCTATTAATTTCTCTTTCTAAATTGCTCTTACGTTGAGTTTTTTGTAAATAATTATCAACTAATTGTTGATTTTCAGAAGTAGTCAAAATTGATATCAAAGGATGTTCAGGAGCCAAAATTAAAGCACTAACTCCAAAAATTGTTTGAGGCATGGTAGTGAAAACAGACAAAATTTGTTTGTTATCAACCGATAAAATAAAATAAAAAATAAAACCTGGTGTTTTGCCAATCCATTTAATTTGCATTTCCTTAATAGATTCTGGCCAATCTAATAATGACAAATCATTCAAAAGTCTATCCGCATATTTAGTAATTTTTAAAATCCATTGTTTCATTTTACTTTTAAAAACAGGATGACCACCACGTTCTGATATAATGCCTTCAGAAGTAGAAATAACCTCTTCATTCGCTAATACTGTAC
>NZ_JAOSIT010000036.1:0-4439 GCF_030586975.1 Candidatus Phytoplasma gossypii
AAGTCGGATTATCTTCTCATGATAAAAAAATAGACCCTATCGGTACTTGTGTTGGCGAAAAAGGTTATAGAATTAAAAATATTTTAAACATTTTAAGAGGTGAAAAAATAGATTTATTTAAATGGAGATAGAAAATTATCTTTATCAAAATCCTTGCCAAAAGAACCAAAAAAGCTTTTGCTTTTAATAGATAAATATTTTATCTTGCTTTGTGTTTTGGGTCGTAGGCAACAATATAAAAACAAAAATTTTCATAAATACCATAAAGACGTTTTTGACGATCTAAAGGAATTTTATGTAAAGGATGATCACCAATTAAACTTAAAATATTTGAACCAAAAATTTTTTTTATTTCTTTGGGTAAATTCAATTTTTCTGTGTTTTGTGTCATTTTTTGCACTTCTTTAAATACGGATAGATTAATTGCGTTTTATTTAGCGATTTGTATTTGCCATTTTATTTACAATCAGCCCCCGTCCAAACCGGACAAGCAAGTTTCCAAGCATCCGGCTTTCAATAATTTACTCTCTCTCGAGAACTAATTTCCCCTCGCGGTTAATTAGCTATTTATTCTTATCGTTCTTGTTCTTTTGATATCATGTATTTGTTGATTGGTTATCTTGCGATGACAATCTTTACACAATACCTTTGTTCTTTTATTCATGATACTTTGGTAGTTCGCATTGCGGACCGTGCCAATGTGGTGAATTTGGAGTTGAGTTGTTTTGTCGCAGTTCTCACAATGTTCCGCTTTTAGGCGGTCAGTTAGATGTGTACGACTCTGGAATAAAAATCTATTGATGGTAATATCCGGATTTCCCTTATAGTTACGCATTTTTTTAATTTTATCCCAAGAGTAAACGTCCCATGGTTCGTATTGAGTCTTTCCTTTGTTAATATAGGAGATCCCCCCAAGTTGAACCTATATGGAATTTCTTTCGAACTCTGGCAATCGACGTTTTTCGTTTCCTTGCCAATGTTTTCAAACAGCTATCTTCAGCTAGATAATTTAGATAGGTTAAAACACCGAGATTATTGGCTAAACAAAAGTATTGGATAAATTCCTCTAACAATTGTTTGATAGGTTCTAATTATTTCTAATTCGTCTCGATCCGCTAATGTTTCGTCGTGTTTCACCTTTCCCTCTTTTAACCAATTATATTCATGTCCATATTCTTTGGCTTTCGCTTGGGGAATTTGGATTTGAAATTTACCGTTTAAGGAATTCTTTGTGGATTTCCTTGTACGGGTTTTATTGGTGGGATTTACCTTTACCATGTAGGATAGAAACCTAGTTCCTTTGCTGGCTTTAACAATCTTTGACTTATTCTTACTGATAGTAAGTTTTAAATCTTGCTCTAGCCATTGGACCACTTGATTCTTAATCTTCTCGGCTTGGTTATACTCGCCTTTGACACCAATGATAAAATCATCAGCGTAACGGATGTATTCGACTCTAAGTTTTGGATTTAGATTAAGAGAACTATCAATCCCCAGTTAATGGTGCTGGTTTTTAAGCCATGCTTTCTGATATTCTGGGTTGTTCTTCCTAATCGGCTTCCCTTCTTTAATAAGTTCCTCCATTTTTAGGTCGATGTCGTGTAAATATACATTCGCCAACAAAGGGGAAATAATTCCTCCTTGAGGAGAGCCTGATAAAGATTCGTATTTGATTCCATCTTTCATAAACCCAGCTTTTAGCCATTTGTTAATGGTTGAGAGGACTTTACTCTTTTTGATGAACCGATTTAAGGTTCTCATGAGAATTTCATGATTGATGGTATCAAAGTAGCCTTTTAAGTCAATTTTGATAATATAGTCAATCCCTTTTAAATCTTTGTTTAACGCGTTTGATCGCGTCATGACAAGATTTTTTTGGTTCTAAATCCAAAGCTCCATTCTAAAAAGATATTTTCAAAATAGGGAGCTAAGGCATTTTTGTATTAGCCGATCCTTGATAGTAGGTAGCCCTAGGGGTCTAGTTCCTTTATTATCACTAGGAATGAGAATTCTTTTAACTGGTTTGGGGTTATAACCATTATTGACGTATTTCTGATGGTATCTTTCTAGTTTCCTTAGATTAATTCCATCAATGGTTTCATTGTCAATACCCGGTGTTCCCGCGCTTTTGTTAGCCGCGATTCTTCAACGTATTATAAAAATTATTCATTCCCTGCTGGAGTTCTCTTTTTAAAGAGTAACCGTTTGATGAACGATATTGAATTTTATTCAATGTTCACGAAAGTTTAGTTTCTAGTGAAACTGTTGTTGACATCATTTATCAACTTCTTTCTTGATACCATCGAATAAATAATAAATTACTTTCTTCTTTCGCCCTATAAGAGTCATTAACTCTCTTCTCGGTAAGCCGATTAACTAAATTATTCCAAATTTAGGTTTACCCTTACGACTACTAAAAAGATGCTTTATCCTTGACCATCCGGGCTTTTATTTCCGGATTAATAAACTTAATTACTTGGTTTTAGGATTCTCCAAGTTACGCTAAATTTCTACCTTAATTCTTTAGGGGAAGTATCCTCTTTAGCGAGGCTGATTCCAGGTTTTCTTTATTTGATAAACTACTCAATACATACCATATATATTAGTAGACTCTGGACTGTTCGTTTCAGCAACTTCCGAAACAGGTCTCGCTATTACATCAATTTTCCTTCTTAGGCCATCTCAGGCTTCTCCATGGAATTATTTGGTGGCGGAGTCATCTTGACTAATTTGCTTTCGTCGCAACCCGCTTTTATGGTCTGCTCTAATCTGATATTCTTTCGTCTGCCAGACCGGCCATATCCTTTCAGAGTTTATCAGCTCTGGCTATTGGTTAAATAGCACGAAATTTAGGCCTCTTTGGCGCCCCGCCCACATAAACATAATAATTCTTTCTATCTCTTAAAAAAACAATTATAACAGCAAATTTTTAAAAAAATCTTTTATTCATGAATTTTTTTAATTTTTCTAATAATAGTAAAATAATTATCAAATTAAATTTAATAATTATTCATTAATAATTTGATGGATCAAATTCATTTAATTTAGATTGTAAATTGATATATCTTTTTTCTAAATTCTTAATTTTTTTTACTAATATTGAATGATTTGCAATAAATAGTTTGTATTTCGGAGTTTTGATAGGAATTACTTAAAATTTTATTGGCTATTTGATTTCTTTCATATGCATAACGCCGAATTTGTTCATTTATAGAATTTAAATTTTCAATATCATAGATTCTTCGGAAAAGTTTTTTTCATTTTGCATTCTAAATTATTCAATTTTTTTTGTAAGAAATCATCATCTAAATGATAAATGAAACAATATGAAAGTTTATTCATTAATTTTGTTTTTTCTAAATAAAGTTTAGCGATTTCATTCTTTATAGAAATTTCATCATTTAATTCTTCATCGCCATTACTCGATGATTGCTAATTATAAGTCCTAACAAAGTAAAAATAATTGAAAAAAAAATTTATTATTTTAAATTTATTTTGTAATTTCAACATTAATTAAATTTCCTTTAATTTTGATTCTTTAAATTTTAAAATATCAGAAATTAATTCTCATATTTTAGTTATTTTATATATAATAAACTATTCAATATTAAAGATTATATATCGATATCCTCTGGATTGCAATTCATATTAATTTGAGAGAAAGGTTATGAAATTGCATCTTATTTAATACAGATAGATTATTTGCGTTTCTTTGATAGTTAGCAAATATTACAAAACAGCTCCTATCCAAACGGTACGAGCAAGTTTTCCAGCACACCGCTTTCCCTAATTTATTCCCTTTCCAGGTTTAACTTCGTATCACCATTAGTTAACTGTTTATTGTAGTTTCTAGACTGTCCGTTTAAGCAACTTCCGAGATAGGTTTATATATTACATCAATTTTCCTTCTTAGACCATTGCAGGTTTCTCCATAGAATTATTTGGTGGCGGCGTCTTCTTGACTAATTTGCTTTCGTCGCAACCCGCTTTTATGGTCTGCTGTAATCTGGCATGATTTCGTCTGCCAGACCGACCATATCCTTTCAGGGTTTATCGGCCCTGGTTATTGGTTAAATAACACGAAATTTAGGCCTCTTTGGCGCCCATGCGGATTACAGATAATTTTTTTAAAAAATAAACTGTGAATCTTTTTTAAAAAATTTTTGAAAACGATGAATGTTAAAAAAGTTATTAGTTTCATTTAATATTTTATTAACTAAAATATTTGTTTTTTTCAATCCTGGCCCATCAATAACATAAATAAATCTATATTTTTTAAATTTATTAATAGTTCTACTAAATTCTAACATGCGATTTAATTCACTATTAATTTTAGAACCTGAAACATTGAAAAAACTACATTCCAAACAATAAGTCATTTCATTATGTTTGAAAACAAAATCTATTCTTTTGGTTTCAATTAATTCTGCTTCTTTTAA
>NZ_JAOSIT010000037.1:0-4357 GCF_030586975.1 Candidatus Phytoplasma gossypii
TGGTTGGTCTCATTTGTGTTGCCCAATTACTTTCCCAATCCCAACTAGAAATTATTAAAAAAGAAAAGATTAAAGTGATTATTGCCTTAGATAATGATGAAACAGGCCAAAAACGGAGTGAAGTTTTGGGCGAACAATTAACTTCCCAACAAATTCCTTATGAAATCCGAAGAATTTTACCCCCTTATGACCGAACTTGTAAAGATGTTGATGATTTATTACGCCAATATGGTAAGGCAGTTTATCAAAAATGTTTTTTAGATCCTTACCTCACTTATGAAAAAGCGAAAAAGAATAACCTAACCGATTTAGCGATTCGTTATTTTGGCGAAGACCGCGTCATTATTAAAAATTGAATAATCAGGAGACAAAAGATGAAAAATAACACCAATCAAGAAATTCGCATGGGAGGGAAAAATAATCAAACCACTCCCGATGATTTAATCCCCATTAAAAACTTTTTAATCAGCTTAAAAACCGATTTAATTAATCTCACCATTGTTGCCCATTCCAAAAAGAAAAATACTTATCAAGAAGCGAATTATCGTCCTAAAAATCAAACCCTTTTTGTGGATTCTCGTATATTAGAAGAAATTAAACAATTAAAAATCACCTTAATTAAAGATACTAGTAATAGTAAACTATTACTTACGGATTTAACCCCCCTAAAAAGTCCAAATAACCGCCTTCAAAACCACCATCCCCTTTTCCAAATCAATTATCAAAATGAAAAGAAAAATCAGATCAAAAAATTAATTGGGAAAATCGATGTCAATAAATTAGTAACTTTACAATTATATCCTCTAGATCCAAATAAGTTAGATAAATATCATAAACCTATCAAAACTAACTATAAGAAAGGTTTAAATATTATTTATTATCGTCAAGAAGATTTAAATTTTATCCAATCTTTTTTAACTAAAGCTCCACAAGGTTATCGGGTGAAAAAGTTACGTTCTGGTTATTTATCAAATTTAAATAAAAAAGAATTAAAAACGAATAAATAGTTTATAAAATTACCATTTTATTACCATTAGGTTACCATCTTGTTACCACTTGGTTACCATCTTGTTACCATATCACTTTACATATGTTCTTTTTAACAACAAGCTTCTCAAAGGAATGATACTTTATATTTTATATCGATAATGATAATGATACTCGATATTTGATATTATCGCATCATCATTCTTAATCATTATTGTTATCGATATCATAAAATTGCTTTGGAAACAACAATTTTGTTTTTAATTTATTTAAATCATTAAATTAACTTTAATTTTTAAGTTAATAGCCTTACCAAGGATTGTAGATAGATGTATATAAGGTAATTGTGTTTTTAATTTATTTAAATCATTAATTTAATTTTGATTTTGAGTTAATAATTTTCAAGGATTGCTATTTTGTATTAAAAAAGATAAATAAACTGAGAAGAGCTTAAAAAAAATCTTTCCGAGTTATAATAGGGAATATATTTTAAAATAATTGGTAAAGATAATTGGTCTTAAGATGCAAAAATTAAAACAAAAAATCGAATTATTACAAAAAATGATGGAAAAAATTAAAAAAATTGATAAAAAGATGGTTTTTTATTTGGTTAACCAATTCCAACAAACTCTCAATTTAACCACCATTTTACAAACCATCCGCATTAACCGAAGCACTTATTATTATTGGTTAAAAGTCCAAAATAAACTAAAGGAAAAAGAAGAAAAATATTTGTTACAACAAAAACGGATTAAAGCTTTATGTTTAAACTATCAATATTTTTATGGACATCGCAAAATCACCGATTTGTACCAAAAAACTTTTAACGAGAAAATTAGTAAGAAAAAAGTTTATATCATTATGAAAAAAAATGACATTCGGTGTCGGTTAAGAATGAAAAAAAATTTTACTTATTGTAATTTAAAAAATAATCTTCAAATTATTCCTAATTTAATCAATCAAGATTTTATCACAACTCAACCTTTTCAAAAACTTTTTACAGATATTACTTATTTTAAAACAAAGCAAGGATTTATTTATTTTTCTTGTATTATTGATGCTTTTAATAACCAAATAATTGCTTCACATGTTTCCAACCAACAAAATCAAGATTTAGTTTTAAAGACAATTAAAAAACTCCCCCAATTAAAAACCCCTTGTATCATGCATTCCGATCAAGGAATAGTTTATCAAACCAAAAAAATCCAACAAACTTTAAGAAAAAAAGGTTTTTTAATCAGTATGTCGCGAAAAGCTAACCCCCGCGATAATGCTGTAATTGAAAACTTTTTTGGTCAAATGAAAACGATTTTACAATATCAACAGCCTTTTTTATTAGAAAAATCCCCAGATAGAATGAAAAAAATAATTAATCAATTTCCCCAATTTTGGAATACACAGTGGATTTTAAAAAAATTAAACTATGCCACACCAATTCAATATATTCAAAATCAAACTAATTTTTGAACGGCCTTAAGCTAACCTGAAAAAGGTTACTTGAGTGCGCTTTTTTTAAAGAAAAAAGTTAAACTAATAGCAAATATCATTTTCTTTTCATTTTGTTCACGAGTTTTTCTCTTTTTTTGCTTAAATATATAGTGAGGATGATAAAATATAAAAAAAATATCTTTTGAAACAAAAGAATTATCAAAAAAAGTTTAGACACTTTTTTTAATTTCATAAAATATTTCTTTGGTTTGAAAAGATAGGAAATTATGAACTTATTTTTTAGTCTTCAAGCATAATTTTTCAATCAAAAATTGTCTAAAAAAACGGAACAGTTCAGCCAAGCCATAAATTTTCTTAATTTAGCGAAAATTTCTTGGTAGTAGAGATGGCGCTGATAAGGATCGGGATGGTCAAAAGTAGGTTTAATTATTTTTAAGAGTTGTTGGAAAAGTTTTTCTTGGGTATAAGTATGTTTTAAGTTAGTTAAGCAATCTAAGTTATTTTCAACCTGGTCTGGCTCACTTAAAAAAGCTAAGGAAGTTTGGGTAAAGGCATCTTGAGGAAAATGGGTTTGGAGATAAGTTAGTAATTGGGGAAGGAGCGCAGCGGCGGATGGGCTTTGATTAAAGGGATGAGGAGAGGGTTTTTCTAAAGTTAAATATTTTAAAGCTTGAAAGATTTGACGATGTTGGGGCTCGCAAAACCATTGGGGATCAATTAGGTCAAAATAAAACTGTAATTGTTCCTTTTTGTTTTGGTTTAGATAGGTGATAATTTGTTTTAAAGCTTTTTGTTCATTGGTTAACATTATCGTTTAACTCCTTTTGGCTTTTTAATGATATTAATATCGGGACAGGGAATAAATTGGTTTATCCTTAAAGTGTGTAAGAAGTGGTTAGCGCGCGGAGAAAATAAGTCGATAACTTGATTAATCCCAAGGATTTTGCCTTGGGTGATTTTCTTGTTTAATCTTTGTGCTTCTATAGTATTATTAGTTAATAAATAAAATTCAAAACGCGTATCGAGTTTTTTGAGTTGTTGGGCTTCCACCGCACTGAACCCATATTTTGTGACAACTTTTAAGAATATCAATAATCATCTCGATCACTATTTAAGTCGGAAATATCTCCGCTTTTCTCGTGAACCAAACTTTTTGGAACTGCGCTATTTGTAGAAAGTTAAATGTCCAATAAAAGTTTTACTCAAGACCAAAACCAAAATTATTTTACCTCCTCACTTATTAGTTAACCAAAAAAAAGAAAAAAAATCGCCTCTAAAATAAATTATTTTTTTATTTTAGTTCATTTATTTCCGATAAGGATGGTAAAATGGTACTATCTTCAATAAAGGAAAAAAGTTGCACATGTTAATCCCCGAAACAAATTGAATTATTACAAACAGTTATTCTTTATCAACGACCCGATTTATCAAAAATAATATTACCTTTAGTCAAAGTTTACCGCCAAACTTTAACAATTACCCAGATTTTGAACCTTTTAAAAATCAAAAGGCATCTTTATTATTATTGGCGGAAAAGTCAAAAAGCTCAACAAAAACGTCAACATCGTTACCAATTAATTACTAAAAGAGTGGGGTTATTATGTCAAAAGTATCATTATGCTTGTGGTTATCGCAAAATTACAGTTTTATATCGAGAATTTTTTCCAGAAATTGTCAATCATAAAATAATTTTAAAAATTATGAAAACTAACAATTGGTTAATGAAATGGCGACGTCCGCATACGAAAAACCAAATTTTTCACCAACATGTCGCTTATCAACCTAATTTAATCAAAAACCATTTTGTTACCGATCAACCTCTGACCAAACTTTATACCGATTTAACTTGTTTTCCAACAACTCAAGGATTATTATGGGTTTCAGTTATTTTAGATGGTTATCATCAAGAGATTTTAAGTTT
>NZ_JAOSIT010000038.1:0-4248 GCF_030586975.1 Candidatus Phytoplasma gossypii
AAATGGATAAAGAGTTTTGATCTATCTAGATGGAGAAAAACTCAAGAAATTATAAATTTTTAGGCTAAATCAAATTATCACTTAAATAATCGCCGGATGCTGGGAAACTAGCTTGTCCGGTGGTGTGTGGGGCTTATTATAATAGTTAGAAATAATGAAATGTAGTAATTCTATCACGATTCGAATCCCTCCTCAAACGCCATAAAATAATAAATAAATTACTTTTGTTAATTTGCAATAATTCAATAATTAAAATTAATTTTTATTATTAAATAAAAATTTTTTTTTTATTTAATAATGACAAAGGAGAAAAATTAAAATGGCTGTCCCTTTTAGAAGAACTAGTAAAACTGCTAAAAGAAAAAGACGTACTCATTACAAATTAAAAACACCTAATTTGGTATTATGTCCTGATACTAATAAATTCACTTTACCTCATCGTTTAACTAAAAATGGTAGTAGTTTTTATAAAAATAAATTAATTTCAAAAATACAAAATACGAATTAATCATATTTAAAAAATTAATATTTTAAATAAAAAAGGCATTAATATGATCAACATTAAAACATCGCAAGAAATTCGCAATATATGGCTAAATTTTTTTAAATCTAAACAACATAAAATAGAATCATCAGCATCTTTGATACCAGATAAAGATCCTACTTTGTTATGGATTAATGCTGGTGTAGCGCCTTTAAAAAAGTATTTTAATGGTTCCGTAATTCCTCATCACAAACGTATAGTTAATATTCAAAAATGTTTAAGAGCTAATGATATTGATATGGTAGGAAAAACTTCTCGTCATCATACTTTTTTTGAAATGTTAGGAAATTTTTCTATTGGAGATTATTTTAAAAAAGAAGCTATCGAATTTGCTTTTGAATTTTTAACATCTCATGAATTTTTAGCCTTAGATTTTCGTAAATTATATATTACTTATTTTGAAAAAGATTTAGAAACTTATGAGTATTGGTTACAAAAAGGCATTGATAAAAATCATTTAATTGCTTTAAAAGAAAATTTTTGGGAAATAGGAGAAGGACCGTGTGGCCCTTGTACCGAAATTTTTTTTGATCGTGGACCAACATATGATTCGCGTAATCATAGTTTAATTTTAAATAACATTAACAATAACCGTTTTATTGAAATTTGGAACATTGTTTTTTCTCAATATAATTTAGAAATTAAAAATAATCGTAAAGTTTATCGGGAATTACCCAATAAAAATATTGATACTGGAGTCGGTCTAGAACGTTTAACTTGTATTTTGCAAAATAAAAATAATAATTTTGAAACTGATTTATTTTTACCTATTATTCAAAAAATTTCTATTTTAAGCAATATAATATATCAATTAGATGAAAATCAAGAAATTTTTCAAATTATTTCTGATCATATTAGAGCTTTAGTTTTTGGGATTGCTGATGGAGTTATGTTATCTAATGATGGTAGAGGTTATATTTTAAAAAAACTTTTAAGAAGAGCTTTCCAAAAAGGACTTAAATTAGGATTTAATGATCCTTTTTTATTTAAATTAGCGCCTACAGTAGTTGATATAATGGAAGACTTTTATCCATATTTAAAATCAAAAATATCAATTATTCAACAAATCATTTTAACAGAAGAACAGAAGTTTTTATTAACTTTACAAGAAGGAAAAAATAAATTTTTAGAATTTACTAAAATTTCCAAAAAACTTTTGGCTAAAGATTTTTTTAAACTTTATGATACTTATGGATTGCCTCCAGATATAATTTTAGAATATGCTAAAAATTATAAAATTTTAGCAGAAAAAAACGAATTTGAAAATATTTTAGAAAAACAAAAAAAAATATCATCTAATCAAGGTAAAATAGTGTTTAAAAATAAAAATTATCAAAATAATGAGTATTCTAATTTTACTCTTAAAAGTGAATTTGTAGGTTATGAATGTTTTAGTGCTTCGGCTAAAATTATTAAAGTTTTTGAAAATGGAATTGTTTTGGACAAAACCCCTTTTTATGCTGAAATGGGAGGCCAAATTTCAGATTTTGGTATGATTAATCAAAGTTATATTGAGAAAGTTATTAAATTACCTCATGGGCAATTTTTACACTATACAAAAGATTATTTTGAATTAGGTCAACAGGTTAACACATGCATTGATTTACAAAAAAGACATTTAATTTCTTTAAACCATACAGCGACTCATTTATTACATGCTGCTTTAAAAAAATTATTTAATCCTGATATACAACAATGTGGTTCTTTTTTGAATCATAAAATTTTAAAATTTGATTTTAATTATTATAAATCTTTATCTTTAGATGATCTAATTTCTATAGAAAACAAAATAAATTCATGGATTAATGAAAAATATCCTATAAATGTCAAAATAATGACTTTTAAAGAAGCTCAAGATCGAAAAATACAATTGCTTGAACAAATTGAGTATAATGATATTGTGAGAGTAATCGAAATTAAGAATATTTCGACTCAATTATGCGGCGGAACTCATGCTTTTAATACTTTGTTTTTGGAAAAATTCGCTATTTTGTCCTATACTTCTATCGGTTCCGGAATTTACAGAATAGAAGCAACAACCACTACTAATAATATCATTCTTGGTTTTGATTCTAAAACTAAACATTTGCGTATCCAAGAACAAAAAATATTGCATCAAATAGAACAATATTATTATGATGATTTTACTAATAAAGTTAATATTCCTCAATTTAAAGAAGACAAGGATAGTTATAAAAGTATTTTTATTTATAAAGATTATTGCGAAGAATTAAAAAAATTGTGGTTGCGAATACAAAAACAAATTTATCAAAAAAATATGATAAAAATAATTAAAGAAGCTGAAAAAATTATACCTTCTAAAATAGAACCTTGTATGTTTTTAAGTTGCGATAATATCGATATTGATGAAAATATGTTGAAAAATCTTTTAGATTATTTAATACAAAAATTAAAAATTAATTTTTTATGTTTATATAAGCAAAAATCTGAATATTTTATTTTAGTTTGCAAAAGTAATATTAATAGTATTAATGCTAAAAATTTTATAAATCGTGCAAATATTATCATTGAAGGAAAAGGTGGAGGAAATGCAACTTTTGCTAAAAGTATTAGTTATCGCAAAGATAAATTAATAATATTGCGACAAGAATGGTTAAAATGTTTATGAAAGAGCAATTATATCAAAAAAAAAATTTTTTAGGTTTAGATTTGGGAGAAAAAACTTTGGGAATTTCATTTTCTCAATTTGGAATTATTGCCAAAAATTTAAAAACTATTAAATTTCAAAGGCATCAATATCATCAATTAGTTTTACCTTTATCCAAAATAATTACTGAACTTAATAGGGCGCCAAAGAGGCCTAAATTTCGTGCTATCTAACCAATAGCCAGAGCCGATAAACTCTGAATGGAGATGGTCGGTTTGACAAACGAAAGAATGTCAGATTATAGCAGACCATAAAAGCGGGCTGTGACAAAAGCAAATTAGTCAAGAGGACCCTGCCACCAAATAATTCTATGGAGAAGCCTGCAATGGCCTAAGAAGGGAAAATGATGTAATTTCAGAACCTGTCTCGGAAGTTGCTGAAACGGACAGTCCAGAGTCTACTAGTATAAATGTTAAGTACTGAGTAGTTTATCAAATCAAAGAAACCTGGAATCAGCCTCCCAAAAGAGGATACTTCCCCTAAAGAATTAAGGTAGAAATTTAGCGTAACTTGGAGAATCCTAAAACTAAGTAATTAAATTTACTAATCCGGGGGTAAAAGTCTGGATGGTCAAGGATAAAGCATCTTTTTAGTAGTCGTAAGGGTAAATCTAAATTTGGAATAATTTAGTTAATCGGCTTACCAAGAAGAGAGTTAATGACTCTTATAGGGCGAAAGAAGAAAGTAATTTACTATTTATTCAATGGTATCAAGGAAGGGGTTGATATATTATGTCAACAACGGTTTCACTAGAAACTAAACTTTCGCGAACATTGGATAAAATTCAATATCGTTCATCAAATGGTTATTCTTTAAAAAGAGAATTACAGCAAGGAATGAATAACTTCTATAATACGTTAATAGCATTTAATAAAATTTCTACTAACAAAGGGGCGGGAACACCGGGTATTGATAATGAAACCATTGATGGGATTAATCTAGAAAGGCTAGAAAGATACCATCAGGAATACGTCAATAATGGTTATAACCCCGAACCAGTTAAAAGAATTCTCATTCCTAGCGATAATAAAAGAAC
>NZ_JAOSIT010000039.1:0-3948 GCF_030586975.1 Candidatus Phytoplasma gossypii
AAAAAATGCGTAACTATAAGGGAAATCCGGATATTACCATTAATAGATTTATATTCCGAGGTCGCACGCATCTAACTGACCGTTTGAAAGCGGAATGTTGTGAGAACTGCAATAAAACAACCCAACTTCAAATTCATCACATTGGGACAGTTCGCAACGCGAACCACCAAAGGATCATGAATAAAAGAACAAAAGTATTGTGTAAAGACTGTCATCGCAAGATAACCAATCAACAAATACATGATATTAAAAGAATAAGGATGATAAGAATAAATAGCTAATCAACTGCGAGGAGAAATTAGTTCTTGAGAGAGAGTAAATTATGGAAAGCCGGATGCTTGGAAACTTGCTTGTCCGGTTTGGACGGGGGCTGATTGTAATAAAACGGCAAATACAAATCGCCGCATAAAACGCAATTAATCTATCCGTATTTATTAAATCTATTTATAATGAAAAAAATGAAGATTTTACAATATACTCATTTTCTTTTTACAATAAAGAAGGACAATTAGTGAGAAAAAAATGTTTTAACGAAAATATATTTTATACCTATCATTATAATAAAAAAAATCAATTAGAATATCGGGGCGCCAAAGAGGCCTAAATTTCGTGCTATTTCACCAATAGCCAGAGCTGATAAACTCTGAAAGGATATGGCCGGTCTGGCAGATGAAAGAATGTCAGATTAGAGCAGGCCATAAAAGCGGGTTGCGATGAAAGCAAATTAGTCAAGATGACCTCGCCACCAAATAATTCGATGGAGAAGCCTGAGATGGCCTAAGAAGGAAAACTGATGTAATCTAATAACCTGTTACGGAAGTTGCTTAAACGGACAGTCCAAAATCTATCAATATTTGCGATATGTATTGGATAGCTTATCAAACAAAAACCTGGAATCAACCTCTTAAAAAAGGATACTTCCCCTAAAGAATTAAGGTAGAAATTTAGTGTAACTTGGAGAATCCTAAAACGAAGTAATTAAATTTACTAATCTGGAAATAAAAGCCCGGATGGTCAAGGATAAAGTATCTTTATAGTAGTCGTAAGGGTAAACCTAAATTTGGAATAATTTAGTTAATCGGCTTACCGAGAAGAGAGTTAATGACTCTTATAGGGCGAAAGAAGAAAGTAATTTACTATTTATTCAATGGTATCGAGAAGGGAGTTGATACACAATGTCAACAACGGTTTCACTAGAAACAAAGCTTTCGCGAACATTGGATAAAATTCAATATCGTTCATCAAATGGTTACTCTCTAAAAAGAGAATTACAGCAGGGGATGAATAACTTTTATAATACGCTAACAGCATTTAATAAAATTGCTGCTAACAAAGGGGCGGGCACACCCGGAATTGACAATGAAACCATCGATGGAATCAATCTAGAAAGACTAGAAAGATACCATCAGGAATATGTCAATAATGGTTACAACCCTAAACCAGTTAAAAGAATACTCATACCTAGTGATAACAAAAGAACTAGACCTCTGGGGTTACCCACTATCAAAGACCGACTAATACAAAAATGTCTCGAACAACTCTTAACTCCCTACTTTGAAAATATCTTTTCAGAATGGAGCTTTGGATTTAGAACCAAAAAATCTTGTCATGACGCTGTAAAACGCGTTAAACAAAGATTTCAAGGAATTGACTACATTATCAAAATCGACTTAAAAGGCTATTTTGATACCATCAATCATGAAATTCTTATGAGAACCTTAAATCGGTTCATCAAAAAGAATAAAGTTCTCTCAACCATTAACAAATGGCTAAGAGCTGGTTTGAATTAGAAATAATCCAAACCTATCAAACAATTGTTAGAGGAATTATCCAATACTTTTGTTTAGCTAACAATCTCGGTGTTTTAACCTATCTAAACTATCTAGCTGAATATAGCTGTTTGAAAACACTGGCAAGAAAATGGAAAACTTCGATTGCCAGAGTTCGAAAGAAACTCAATAGAGGTTCAACTTGGGGTATCTCCTATATTAACAAAGGAAAGACTCAATACGAACCATGGGAAGTCTACTCTTGGGATAAAATCAAAAAAATGCGTAACTACAAGGGAAATCCGGATATTACCATTAATAGATTTTTATTCCAGAGTCGTACACATCTAACTGAACGCCTAAAAGCGGAACGTTGTGAGAACTGCAATAAAACAACCCAACTTCAAATTCATCACATTGGGACAGTTCGCAACGCGAACCACCAAAGTATCATGAATAAAAGTACCAAGGTATTGTGTAAAGACTGTCATCTAAAAGTGACAAACCAACAAATACACGATATTAAAAGAATAAGGACGATAAGAATAAATAGCTAATCAACCGCGAGGAGAAATTAGTTCTTGAGAGAGAGTAAATTATGGAAAGCCGGATGCTTGGAAACTTGCTTGTCCGGTTTGGACGGGGGCTGATTGTAAATAAAACAGCAAATACAAATCGCTGCGTAAAACACAATTAATCTATCCGTATTATAAAACATTATGATGAACCTTTTATTCCTGAATCTCATGATCAACAAGAAATAGATAATAAATATTTCTATAATGAAAATAATCAATTAGTTAAAGTTACGGATAAAGATAATAAAATTAAAATTATTTATGAATATGATAATAAAAATATATTAAGAAAAAAAATTAAAGTTTATTTCAGTCATAACGGCGATTGTTATAAAAATGTTTTTATTTATAAATACAATAAACAAAATCAAAAAGTTTACAAAATATATAAAGAACTTATCAAACCTAATAAAAATATATTTAGTTTTTTCAAACCAGAAAAACATATAAAATTCCAAAATAAAATTTTTTATGAATATAAATATAATGATAAAAAACAAAAAAATTTAAAGATTTGTTATTTTAATGATAAAATTAGTAAATTTAAATATCAATATGAAAGTTTTTAATTGCATAAAAATCAAAAAATAATTTCAATATATTAATTAAAATTTAAAATATTATTATCTTAATCAAAAAAAACAAATTATAATTTTTAAAAATTATAATTTGTTTTTATTTTTTTATTATATAAACGATTTAAATTATATTTTTTACAAAAATTTAATAATAAATTTAAATTAATATTTTCCTTATAAGTTTGTGTATAATCAAAAGATAAAGGAACAGTTTTATCAATAGTTATTAATAAACGATTTAAATTGATTCTATCTTTAAATGGTTCTATTTTGTTTCTTAAATTATCAGGAATTTGTTTTAAATTTATTAACAAATTATCTAAAGTATTAAATTTATGCAATAATTTAAGAGCAGTTTTAGGGCCGATGCCTGGAATTCCTATAATATTATCAGAATTATCTCCAATCATACTTTTAAAATCAACTATTTGTTCAGGTTTTAACTGATATTCTTTTTGTAATAGTTTCGTATCGAAATCACTGACATTTGTTAAACCTTTTCTTATCAAACGAATAGTAACATAATCATTAATTAATTGCAAAAAATCATGATCACTAGAATAAATATCTGTAATGATTTGTTGAGAACTAGCTTGTTGAGCGATAGTTCCGATAATATCATCTGCTTCATAACCTGTTTGATAATGATATTTCACTCCAGAAATTTTTAAATATTCCTGTACTAACACAATTTGATCTATCAATAGTTGAGGTATAAGAGGGCGACCTTTTTTATAATCTAAATAAATTTCTTTTTTTTTAGTTTTTCCTTGTGTATCGAAAGCAACTAAAATATGATTTTGAGTTTTTTCTAAAATTTTTTCAAACATATTGATAAAAATCATTAAAGCATCAAAATTATTTAAATTATTGTTATTTTCAATATTATTTACATCATCGAGATAGATTAACGCGGTTTAGAAAGAAGAAATGATAATAACTTTTTTCATATTCGCAATTAGCCCCCCACAGAACCGGACAAGCAAGTTTCCCAGCATCCGGCGCCTAATATCTTATAATCTA
>NZ_JAOSIT010000004.1:0-30174 GCF_030586975.1 Candidatus Phytoplasma gossypii
TTATGCGGCGATTTGTATTTGCCGTTTTATTTACAATCAGCCCCCGTCCAAACCGGACAAGCAAGTTTCCAAGCATCCGGCTTTCCCTAATTTACTCTCTTGCGAGAACTAATTTCCCCTCACGGTTAATTAGCTATTTATTCTTCTTGTTCTTATTATTTCTGATATCATGTATCTGCTGATCGGTTATCTTACGATGACAATCTTTACATAATACCTTTGTTCTTGTATTCATGATCCTTTGGTGATTCTCCTTGTGAATTGTCCCCATGTGATGAATTTGCAGTCGGGTTGTTTTGTCGCAATTCTCACAACATTCCGCTTTTAGACGGTCAGTTAGATGCGTACGACCTTGGAATATAAATCTATTAATAAGTAACATCAGGATTTCCCTTATAGTTACGCATTTTTTTAATTTTATACCAAGAGTAGACAACCCACATTTTATATTGAGTTTTTCCTTTATTAATATAGGAGATACCCCAATTGAACCTATCTTACATTTCTTCCGAACTTTGGCAATTGACGTTTTTCACTTTCTTGTCAGTGTTTTAAAACAGCTATCTTCAGCTAGATAATTTAGATGGGTTAAAACACCGAGATTGTTAGCTAAACAAAAGTATTGGATAATTCCTCTAACAATTGTTTTATAGGTTCGGATTATTTCTAATTCGTCTCTCTTCGCTAATTTTTCGTCGTGTTTCACCTTTCCCTCTTTTAACCAATTATATTCGTGTCCGTATTCCTTGGCTTTCGCTTTGGGAATTTGGATTTAAACTTGGCCGTTTAAGGAATTCCGTGTGGTCTTTCCTTTCGCGAGAGAACTTTATTCTTTTTGATGAACTGATTTAAGGTTCTCATGAGAATCTCGTGATTGATGGTATCAAAGTAGCCTTTTAGGTCGATTTTGACAATATAGTCGATACCTTTAAATCTTTGTGTGACGCGTTTGATGGCGTTATGACAGGATTTTTTGGTTCTAAACCCAAAGCTCCATTCTGAAAAGATATTTTAAAAATAGGGAGTCAAGAGTTGTTCAAGGCATTTTTGTATCAACCGATCTTTGATGGTAGGTAACCCCAAGGGTCTGGTTCTTTTATTATCATTGGGAATGAGAATTCTTTTAACTGGTTTGGGGTTATAACCATTATTGACGTATTCCTGATGGTATCTTTCTAGTCTTTCTAGATTAATTCCATCAATGGTCTCGTTGTCAACTCCTGGTGTGCCCGCTCCTTTGTTAGCAGCAATTTTATTAAATGCTGTTAACGTGTTATAAAAGTTATTCATTCCCTGCTATAATTCTCTTTTTAAAGAGTAACCGTTTGATGAACGATATTGAATTTTATTCAATGTTCGCGAAAGTTTAGTTTCTAGTGAAACCGTTGTTGACATAATATCAACTCCTTTCTTGATGCCATTAAATAAATAGTAAATTACTTTCTTCTTTCGCCCTATAAGAGTCATTAACTCTCTTCACAGTAAGACGATTAACTAAATTATTCCAAATTTAGGTTTACGCTTACGACTACTAAGAAGATGCTTTATCCTTGACTACCCGGGCTTTGTTTCCGAATTAGTAAATTTAATTACTTCGTTTTAGGATTCTCCAAGTTACTCTAAATTTCTACCTTAATTCCTTAGGTGAAGTACCCTCTTTTGGGAGGCTGATTCCAGGTTCCTTTAATTGATAAACTACTCAATACATAGCGCGTTTATTAGTAGACTCTGGACTATTCGTCTAAGCAACTTTCGGACAGGTTTGTTTATTACATCAATTTTCCTTCTTAGGCCATCTCAGGCTTTTCCATAGAATTATTCGGTGGCGGAGTCATCTTGACTAATTTGCTTTCGTCGCAACCCGCTTTTATGGCCTGCTCTAATCTGATATTCTTTCGTCTGCCAGACCGGCCATATCCTTTCAGAGTTTATCAGCTCTGGCTATTGGTTAAATAGCACGAAATTTAGGCCTCTTTGGCGCCCCGCCCACATAAACATAATAATTCTTGGGGATAAACAATAAATTACTGACTTCTTTCGCCCTATAAAGGTCATTAACCTTCTTCCTGAGAGGACGATTGACTTAATGATTCCAAATTAAGTTTTACTCCTCCGACTACTAAAAAGTCGCTTTATCCTTGGGCCTAATGAATTTTATTTAATTATTAATTATTATTAATTAATTTAATAACTCTGCCTTTAGGATTCTCCAAGTTACTCTAAATATCAACCTTGGTTCCTTAGGGGAAGTGACCATTAAATTAACGGTGAGATTCCAGGTTTTTTTAATGAATAAACTACCCAATACTATTCACATATATTGATAGACTCTGGACTGCTCGGTCTCAGTAGTTTACGAGACAGGTAAATTTATTACATCTACTTCATTTCTTAGGCCTTCTCGAGCTTTCCCTTAGAACCATTTGGTGGCAGTATCCTCTTGACTAACTACTTCGTCGCAACCCGCTTTTAAGAACTGCTGTAATTCTTTATTCTTTCGTTTAAAAAACCGTTCTTATCCTTTCAGTGTTTATTCGCACTGGCAATTGGTTAAATCGCTCGATATTTAGGCATCTTTTGGCGCCCTGAATAGAAATAACATAATTAATTTTATAAAAATTTATATAAAAAGTTATATTAAACCCTCACCCAAACCGCACGGGCATATTCCTATGCATACGGCTTTCCGAGTTAAATTATACAAACAATAATATGTATAATTTAATCTGTTTTTCTTCCCCTTGTGTACAGGTATTACCTGCTCCTTGGTAGGACATGACCCCTACGAGTACTATAAAACTCTGTAAGCATTTATAAAATATCTAAGGCGGATAAATGATTAGGCATAAATGCTCAAATCTAAATTAATAAATACCTTATTCAAAAAAGATATTTGTAAAAATCTTAATTAAATTTTTTATAAGAAGCTTATCCAAGGTAGCTGTTTAATTATTGGTAAGTGTTAAAGATCGCATGGCTTTCTCGAAAATAAATCATCCCATTATATTTATGAAAATATATGAAAAACGTTAAAAAATAAGTTTCAAAAATAAAAAATATTTTCGGATAGAACTTAATTGCAAGATAAAGAAAATACAATTAATGCGTTTGATATGTTATCAACAATATTTATTCACGAATAACATATTTTTTTGATTTATTTTAGATTAATAGCTTTAATTTGAAAAAATTTCATGCTTATTTTAACTTCGCCTCGCATATATTTTAAAAAAAATATCAATATTTTAAATAATTATGCTTTTTGAATATGCTATGTTCCCTTATAAATTTTCATTCTCAGGTAAATTCAACGGCTTAGCATGCTATCCCTATGCTAGGAGGACCATATAAATCTCCTAAATTAAACGCCCGAACTTGCGCACCTTATCCTGTTGTGATTGTGTTAAAATAGATTCATTTTCTAATAAATCAATTTCATCTGAATTTTCAAAAATACCAATACAAAACATTATCAAAGGGATTACTAAAACAGAAAATATCAATAAAGATAGACCTATAAACTTTTTATTAAAATTTAATGGTTTGTTCAAATATAGTTCACTCCCTTATTCAATATTCAATTAATTTTTTTTACAACAATTAATACAATTAAATAAACTATTTTAATAAAATTAAATTTTTATATTATTTAAAATTTTATTTCGTAAATTTTCAAGTTTTAAAATTTTTTTCATTTTTCAAATTCTTAAGTTTGATAAAGTATAATTTTTTAATTTAAATTTTTGGGTATTCTATCTATAGTTATTAAAAAACAAATTACCCACTTTTATTATACCTCAAATAACCTCAAAAATAAACTTGAAAACTATTCAATTCTTCGTTTTTGTCCAAATATTTTATATTCATATTATTATTTAACTTAATTAATATTTTATTTAAATTGACTATTATACAAATTATAATAAAAACCTTTTTTATCCAATAATTCTATATGACTACCTTTTTCAACTAACAAACCGTTTTGCAAAACCAAAATAATATCTGCATTTACAATAGTAGATAAACGATGAGCGATTACAAAAGAAGTTTTATTTTTTAATAATTTTTGCATAGATTCTTGAAAAATAATTTCTATTTGAGTATCAACAGAAGCAGTAGCTTCATCTAAAATAACTATAGAGGGGTTATTTAAAAAAGTTCTAGCAATAGTAATTAATTGTTTCTCTCCTTGAGAAATATTATCTAATTCTTCATTAATCATAGTACTATAACCATCTTGCTTAGTCATAATAAAATCATGAACATTAACTTGTTTAGCAGCTTGAATAACTTGTTCTTCTGTAGCATCAAAATTGCCATAACGAATATTATCCATAATAGTACCATGAAATAACCAAGATTCTTGAACTACTATACCAATCATTTTACGTAAATCACTTTTCGGAATAGTAGAAATATCTATTCCATCAATTGAAATTGTACCCGAAGTAACATCATAAAAACGAACTAACAAATTAACTAAACTAGTTTTTCCTGAACCTGTAGGACCAACAATAGCTACCATTTTGTGTTTGTCAATCTCAAAACTAATATCACAAAGAATAGGTTGATCCATTTGATATTGAAAATTTACATTTGAAAATTTAATATAACCTTGAACTGAATCAGGAATAATTAAATTATTTTTCGCATCTAATTCTTCGTTTTCAGCTAAAAAATTTAAAACACGATTTGCAGCGGAAGAAGTAGATTGCAAAATAACAAACATCTGACTCAAATCTCTTAAAGGATTGCCTAAACGCCAAATATATTTTATAAAAGATTGAAAAAGTCCCAATTGAATAGTACCAAAACCTAATTTAAATAATAAATACGGTATTTTCGTATTTTGATAATTCAACAAAAAATAACCTATTATGACAATAAAAGTCATCACAATATAAGTAAAACTATTAATAATAGGCATTACTAATCCAGAAATCCAATTAGATTTAAAAATAGTAGAAGCTAATTGTTGATTTAAATTTTGAAAATCACTAATATTATTCGATTGTTGATTATATAAAATAATCTCTTTATGTCCGGTATATTTTTCTTGTAAAAATCCTAAATATTCACCTGTTTTTTCAAATCTTTGAATAAAAACTGAGCGTGCTTTTTTATTAATTAACCAAATAACAGATAAAGAACTTGGTATCATTAAGCAAATTAATAAAGCGAATCTTAGATTGGCCCAAAACATAATAAAAATAATCATTATAATACTAAAACAAGAAAGTACAAAAGCTACACAAGATTGTTGTAAACCATTCGAAACTGTTTCTAAATCATTTATAACAATACTCATGATATTGCCTATAGTATTATTTTCAAAATATGATATAGGTAACCTTAACATTTTTTGATAAACACTTTGTCTAATATTTTGAATAGATTTATGAATAATAACAATTATCAATTTATTATAAATAAATCTGGCAATAATACATAAAAAATATAAAAATAAATTAATAAATAATAAAAGAATAATATAGCTCATATATTCCGATATAATTTGGAAATTACTTAGTAACTTTTGCCGTATAAAATCAAGAATAATATTATCAACATAAATAAGTTTAGAATTATTATTAAAATTATTTTGAATAAAATTAATAATAATATTTCCTTCAAAAATAACAATAAAAGCATCTATAGCAGCAACTAAAAAAATCAAAAAAATGCTAACCAAAATTTCTTTTCGAAAAGGTTGTAAAAAATAAAATATTTTTCTCAATTTAGAACCTCTTTTATGTTTTGCGAAAAAGCAATATTTTTATAAATTTGACATCTATTCATTAATTCTTCATGTTTACCAATATCTATAATTTTTCCATCATCTAAAACAATAATTTTATCAGCATTTAAAATAGAACTTAATCTCTGCGCTACTATAATAATAATAGAATTTTTACGTAAATAACTTAAATTTTTACGAATAGTTAAATCAGTTTGATAATCTAAAGCAGAAAAAGAATCATCAAAAATATAAATATCAGGTTTTTTTAATAAAACCTTAGTAATAGCTAATCTTTGTTTTTGTCCTCCAGAAAAATTAGAACCCAATTCGCTAACTGGTTCTTGTAATTTGCCTTTAGTTTTATTAATAAAATCATAAGATTGAGATATTTTAGCGCATTCAAAAATTTCTTCAGAATTTGCATTAGATTTTCCAAAAGATAAATTACTTAAAATTGTACCTTTAAATAAAATATTTTTTTGAGAAACTACACCAATTTTATCTCTTAAAGAAATTAAATTATATAATTTAATATCTACTCCATTAATTAACAAACAACCTTTTGTCGCATCAATTAATCTAGGAATTAAATTGATTAAAGTACTTTTTCCGGAACCTGTAGAACCAACTACAGCAATTAATTCTGAAGTTTTAACTTTAAAATTAATATCTGATAAAATCATTTTATCATCATTAGAATATTGAAAATAAACATTTTTAAACTCTAAACTTACAATAGGTTTAGATAAAGTTAAATTATATTGTAAATTATTTTTAATCGATGGTTTTATATTTAGTAAATATTCTATTTTGCGCAAAGAAACTAAAGCTTTGGGAAACATAGTAAACAATAATAAAAAATTTAAAACAGAATAAAGTATATGATATTGTAAATTAATACAATTATATAAACCGCCTAAATGAAAATCAGTTGATGCCCCTATTTTTAAAATATAAGCACCAAAACCAGTAGTAAAAATAATAGAAATATTCAATAATAAATAAAATAAAGGTTCCATTGAAAAAATTGAATTAAACAAATGAATATTTAAAAGAGCATATTGAGAATTTATTTTATCAAACTGATAACCTTCATAATTTTCTGTATTTAAACTTTTAATAACTTTAATACCAGTTAAATTTTCCCGAACTTTAGAGTTTATTTTTTCTAAAACTTTTTGTTTTTTTGTAGATAATAAATAATTTTTAAAAATAATACAAACAAAAATAATAACTAATAAAGGTATAATAGCCAAAACAATATAAGAAAAAACCATATAAATTCGATAAATTAAAATTAAACTAATTATCAACATAATAGGAGCCACAATTAAAGCTCTATAAAGGCTAGCCATAAAATTAACAATTTGACCAACATAAGTAATACTACAATTCATCAAAAAAGGAACACCAAGATTTTTCATTTCTATAATTGAAAAAGTCTGAATTTTCTTAAAAATATCTGCATTTAAATCTTTAAAGATTAAAGATGATGTTTTAGCGGAACAAAAATTAATAATTAAATTACCTAAGATAGCACACAAAACCAATAATAATAAAGCAAAAGTAAAAAATAAAAAATTTTGCGAATCAACAGGATTATCAATAACATAACGACCTATAATCAAAGGAATACCAATTTCACCACTTGCTATAAATAAAACTGCCAAAATATTTAAAAATAATATAATTTTATAACGCATAATATATTTAAAAATTAATTTCATAAAACTGATTTTGTACCTTCTTAATTAAATAAAAATCAAAAAAATTAAATTTTTACTAATCCTTATTCGTTTTTTTAAATATCAATAAAAATTCTAACATTTTTTTAATATTTTTGATATAAAAAAAAATTAATTCATATTACAAAAAAACAAATAAGTTTTCTTGATTTAATGAATTAATTTTTAAAAAAGATATAAAATAATTTATTTAAATATTAAAGTAAATCGTTATTCATATTATCAATATTTGGATAATTTTTTTCTAGTACTTCTTCAACAACAGCAGCACCAGTAGTTACCATTATAGATGCTATAGAAGCTGCATTTAAAACAGCTTGTCTAGTTACCGCTGTAGGATCCATAATACCATCTTTAACTAAATCCACAAATTGACCAGTTTCAGCATTAAAACCAAAATTATCTTTTTGTTCTAATTGTTTTTGAAGAATCATAGAAGCATCAAAACCCGCATTAGTTGCAATTTGTTTAGTAGGTTCTAATAAACTTTCTAAAACAATACTATAACCTTTACGAACACTTTCGTTTGCAGAATTTAATTCACTTGATGCAGTTTTATAAATTTCTACTAATGCTTTTCCTCCACCAGGAACAATACCTTGTTCAATAGCAGCTTTAGTTGCATTTAAAGCGTCTTCGATACGTAATTTTTTTTCTTTCAATTCTGTTTCAGTAGTAGCTCCCACATGAATAATACCAATACCACCAGTTAATTTAGCTAATCTATTGGTCAAATTATTTAAATCATGTTGATTAAAATCTTTCATATTTTTAATATTAGAAATTTGTGATTGAATTTCTTGAATACGCGTCTCTAAAGCAGAAGTTTTATTATCAACTACCAAAGTAGTACTATTTTTTTTAATAATAACTTTATTAACTTTACCTAAAAATTTTTCATCTACATCTTTTAACTTCATATTTAAATCTTTAGAAACAAAAGTAGCTTGAGTTAAAACAGCCATATCTTGAAGCAATTCTTTTTGATGATCACCAAAACTCGGAGCTTCAACTGCGACTGCATTTAAGTAATTACCTTTTTTATTAGCTACCAAAATACTTACCATTTCATTATCGAAAGATTCAGCAATAATTAGCAAAGGAACTCTATTACTTAATGAATATTCTAAAATACGATTAATTTCGAATATACTATTGATCTTATGATCGGTAATTAAAATAGCAGCTTGTTCTAATTCTATCAAAGAATCTTTTTGATTTACTACAAAATAAGGAGACACATAACCTTTTTCGAATTGCATACCTTCAACAACATCTAATACAGTTTCGAAACTCTTAGATTCGTCCACATTAACAACTCCTGTTTTACCTACTTTTTCAATAGCAGCAGCTACAATTTTTCCTGTTTCTAAACTACCAGATGAAATAGTAGCAACATTTTCGATTTCTTCTTGAGTATTAACAGAACGAGATTTGGCTAAAAGTTGTTGAGCTACTACACGAGATGCTTCTAAAATACCTTGTTTCAAAAGAACCCCTTTAAAACCGCCTGTGTCTAAAGCTTCAAAACCTTTACGAATCATACTCTGACCTAATAAAACAGCTGTAGTTGTACCATCTCCCGAAGCATCATTAGTTCGAGTAGCTATTTCGCATATAGCTTTAGCGCCAGCATTATGATAAGCGTCTTTAAAACTAATTTCTTTTGTAATAGTTACTCCATCATTAATAATTAAAGGACTACCATATTTTTGTTCTAATAAAACATTTTGACCTTTAGGGCCTAAAGTTATTTTAACTGTATTAGCTAATAAATCTATCCCTTTTAAAATTTTTTTTCTTGCTATTTCGCCATAAACAATTTGTTTTGCCATATAATATCAAATACTCCTCTTTTATCCTAATAAATAATTAATTTTTTAAAATTTTAAAAATAATTAATATTTAATTTTATCCCAAGAATAAACGTCCCATAATTCGTATTGAGTTATTCCTTTATTAATATAGGAAATACCCCAAGTTGAACCTATCTTACATTTCTTCCGAACTTTGGCAATTGACGTTTCTCGTTTCCTTGCCAGCGTTTTCAAACAGCTATCTTCAGCTAGATAATTTAGGTGGGTTAAAACACCGAGATTGTTAGCTAAACAAAAGTATTGGATAATTCCTCTAACAATTGTTTTATAGGTCCGGATTATTTCTAATTCGTCTCTATCCGCTAGTATTTTGTCGTGTTTCACCTTTCCCTCTTTTAACCAATTATATTCATATTCATATTCCTTGGCTTTAGCTTTGGGAACTCGAATTTGAACTTTACCGTTGAAGGAATTCTTTGCAGTTTTCCTTTCACGAGTTTTATTGGTTGGTTTAACCTTAATCAAGTAGGATAGAAACCTAGTTCCTTTACTGGCTTTAACAATCTTTGACTTATTCTTACTGATCGTAAGTTTTAAATCTTGCTCTAGCCATTGCGTTACTTGATTCTTAATCCTTTCAGCTTTGTCATACTCGCCTTTCACACCAATGATAAAATCATCATCGTAGCGGATGTATTCGACTCTTGTCTTTGGGTTTAAATTGATATACCTATCAATCCCCAGTTGATGGTGCTGGTTTTTAATCCATGCTTTCCTATATTCTGGGTTGTTCTTCCTAATCGGCTTTCCTTCTTTAATCAGTTCCTCCATTTTCAGGCCAATGTCATGTAAATATACATTCGCCAGCAAGGGGGGGGAATAATTCCTCCTTGAGGAGAGCCTGATAAAGATTCGTATTTGATGCCATCCTTTATGAAGCCAGCTCTTAGCCATTTGTTAATGGTTTAAAGGGTTTTATTCTTTCTGATAAACTGATTTAGGGTTCTCATGAGAATTTCATGATGATGGTATCAAAGTAGCCTTTTAAGTCAATTTTGACAATATAGTCAATCCCTTTAAATCTTTGTTTGACGCGTTTGATGGCGTCATGACAGGATTTGTTGGTTCTAAACCCAAAGCTCCATGCTGAAAAAATATTTTCAAAATAGGGAGCTAAGGCATTTTTGTATTAGCCGATCCTTGATTGTGGGTAGCCCCAGAGGTCTGGTTCTTTTGTTATCACTAGGAATGAGAATTCTTTTAACTGGTTTGGGGTTATAATCCATTATTGACATATTCCTGATGAGATCTTTCTAGTCTTTCTAGATTAATCCCATCGATGGTTTCATTATCAATACCCGGTGTTCCCGCCCCTTTGTTAGTAGCAATTTTATTAAATGCTATTAACGTATTATAGAAGTTATTCATTCCTTGCTGAAGTTCTCTTTTTAGAGAGTAATCGTTTGGTGAACGATATTGAATTCTACTCAATGTTCGCGAAAGTTTATTTTCCAGTGAAACCGTTGTTGACATAATATATCAACCCCTTCCTTGATACCATTGAATAAATAGTAAATTACTTTCTTCTTTCGCCCTATAAGAGTGATTAACTCTCTTCTTGGTAAGACGATTAACTAAATTATTCCAAATTTAGGTTTACCCTTACGACTACTAAAAAGATGCTTTATCCTTGACCATCCGGGCTTTTATTTCCGGATTAATAAACTTAATTACTTGGTTTTAGGATTCTCCAAGTTACGCTAAATTTCTATCTTAATTCTTTAGGGGAAGTATCCTCTTTAGCGAGGCTGATTCCAGGTTTTCTTTATTTGATAAACTACTCAATACAGATTAATTATATCAGTGGACTCTGGAATGTCCGTTTCAGCAACTTCCAAAACAGGTTTTGCTGTTACATCAATTTCCCTTCTTAGGCCATTACAGGCTTCTCCATCGAATTATTTGGTGGCGGAGTCATCTTGACTAATTTGCTTTCATCATAACCCGCTTTTATGGTCTGCTGTAGATTGACATTCTTTCGTTTGCCAAACCGACCATCTCCTTTCAGGGTTTATCGGCCCTGGCTATTGGTTAAATAGCGCGAAATTTAGGCCTCTTTTGGCGCCATAATCTTAGCAACAATATTTTCTGATTTAACAATTAAATACTCTTCTTCTTGCAATTGAACCTTTTCTCCAGAATAATTCTTATAAACTACTAAATCGTCCGTTTTTAAATTAGTGACTTGAGGCCCAAAACTAACTACAATCCCTAAAGATTCTTCTTTACGAGGGCTAGTACTAACAATAAGACCTGAAGAAGTACGTTCATCTTGAAATTTTGGTTTTAAAACAACATAATCATTTAAAGGTTGAATTAAAAAATTTGTCATAAATTTCTCCTTTTTTGTTATAAAATAATCAAATTTAAAATTTTTTTACATAATAAAAAATAAATTAAAATTTTTAACAATAATATTTTTAATTGTTTTATCAAATAAATTTTCAGAATTCCATTATTCATCAAGGGATTAAATAAACAATTATAAATAAATATTAAAATATGAATAAATTATTTTCATTTCGATATTCAGAAATTGTCTTTCTGATATCTATTGCAAAAAGACCTTTTTTTAAGCTCAAAAAAGTTTCTAACTGTTCCATGAAATAATATCTTATTATAAGATATTAAAATTCTTTCATTTTGCAAAGATCATTATTCTTTGTCTTAGCCAGATTCTTATAAAATATTTGCTTTGTCTTTTGGTCTGATAATTTTTATTACCTCCATTGTTATTTTAAGAACTGTGGCCTTTAGGGGAATTTTTTTAACTTTTTTTTAACTTTAATATTTGCCTTAGTTATCAAGGAAAGGTTATCGTTAAAAAGCTATGAAAAACCAGTTTTTAATTAATAAACTAGCCAATGCCAAGAATTTATATTGATAAATTTTGAACCTCTCACTTATAGTAGTTTGCAAAACAGATGTATGGTAGATCAGCCACTTTTGGCTTATCTTTGTAATCATGTGGTAGAGGCATATTTTGAACTAACTAATTAGTCGTAACCTAATTTTAAAAACTACGTTAATTATTTATCGTTTCCTTTAAAAAATCGGTCTTATCGTTTAAATGTTTATAGGCACTGGTTTATTGGTTAGATAACATGATATTCATGTCTCTTTGGCGTCCAACACTAATTAATTATAATTCAATTTATAATCTTTTTTCAATATCAATTTAACAAAAAACAAAATTAAATTTTATTTTTCAGCACATGTCGAAACATTTGTAAAAACTCATTCATAGACATATTACGTTTTTCAAGTTTATTATATTGACGAACATGTAAAGTATTATTTTGGATTTCACGTTCACCAATAATAACTTGAAAAGGAATTTTGTCTTGATAAGCAGAACGAATTTTATAATTAAAGGTGTGATCTTTATCATTTAATTCCACTCTTATATGATTCCGTAACATTTCTTTTCGCAAATGTTTAACATAATCAAGGTGTAATTCATTATTAACCGGAATAATAACAACTTGTACAGGCGCAATCCATAAAGGGAAAAAGCCCTTGTGCTGTTCCATTAAATAAGCAATAAATCTTTCTATAGTAGATGTGATAGCTCTATGAATAACTACAGGAGTTTTAGTTTGATTATTACAATCTATATAAGATAAATTAAATCTTTTAGGCAATAAAAAATCTAATTGAATAGTTGATAAAGTGATTTCATGATGTAAAGCAGTTAGAACTTGTACATCAACTTTAGGGCCATAAAAAGCAGCATCACCGATTTTTTCCTGATATTTAAGATCTAATTCGTTTAAAATATCTTTTAAAATTTTTTCAGAATTTAACCACATATCGGGATCATCAAAATATTTATTTTTATTATTAGGATCACGAGTGCTTAAATTAAAATAATAATCTCGAATTTGAAAATCTTGATAAACCTCTTTAATTAAATTAATAATTTCAACAAATTCTTGTTTAATTTGTTCCGGTGCAATAAAAATATGGGCATCATTTAAAGACATAGCTCGTACTCTTTGCAATCCTGAAACAGCTCCGGAAGGTTCATAACGATGCAAAAGACCTAATTCAGCTATTTTTATAGGCAAATCTTTATAACTATGTATTTTTTGACGAAAAATTTCCATATGATGAGGACAATTCATAGGTCGTAAAATTAATTGTTCCCCATCTGGCAATTGCATAATAGGAAACATATCTTCATTGTATAATTGTAAATGACCAGATGTTTTATATAAAGAGATATTAGCTACAACCGGAGTATAAACGTGTTGATATCCATATGATATTTCTTTATCAACAATATATCTTTCGATAATACGACGAATAGTTGCTCCTTTAGATAACCAAAAAGGCAATCCAGTTCCAACAACTGACGAAAACATAAAAAAATTTTGTTCTTTGTTAATAAATTTATGATCTCGTTTTTTTCTTTCATCTAAAGTTTTTAAATAATTAACTAAATCCTGTTTTCGAAAAAAAGCTACCCCATAAATACGAATTAAAACCTTATTTTGTTTATTCCCTTTCCAATAAACTCCAGATATTTTTAAAATTTTAAAATAACGATTAAGATTAATATTAGGCAAATATTGATCTTCTGTGCAAAAATCTAAAAAATTACCTTTTTTATATAAAAATAACTTTTGCGAAGACTGAATTTTTTGCAAAGAATCTATTTTATAATAATTAAATTTAAATAAACTTCGAATTTCAGAAACAGATAATTCTGTTTCAGTAATAGATAATTTTTCTTGCATAATATTAATCATAGTTTTTTCAATAATACCAAAATCTTTTTCTGAAATTATATTATTAACTGGATCAATATCACAAAAAAAACCTTCTGAATTTATAGACTTATCCACTAATAATGAATTCGGATAAACACGACAAATAGCCTGAGCCATAATTAAAGCAGTATTGTTATTTAAAATAGACCAAGCTATACTATCGGATATTGTGATAATATTTAATACACCATCTTCATTTAAAGGCTTATCTAGATTCACTAATTTATTATTAAAATAAGCTGCTATTGGTAATTTTTCAGAATTATTTAAAAATTCCAAATTTTCAGAAATAATAATTTTACTAACAGTAATATTATTTGGAAATATTTTTTTTTGATGATTTTGTTGATATTCAATTTCAATCATGTCATAATCCGATCCTTTAAACAATTTAATTATTTTGTAAAATTATTCCAATAATTAATTTAAATTTATTCATAAAAATAAAAAACCAAAATAATAAATATTATTTGCCTAAACAAAATTTCGAAAATAATTCATTAATCAAATTTTCTTGTAATTTGCTACCTAAAATATTTTCTAAAGATTGATAAGCTTCTTTTAAATGAAGCACATGTATATCTATAGGCATATTTCTTTTTATATCTTTTAAAATATTTTTTAAAGATATAATAGCTTTTTTTAATTGATTAACTTGCCGAAGGTTAAATAAATAATCAAAATTTCGCTCTTGAATATCTTGCAAATTAAATTTTTTTATAATTTTTCTTTTTAAATTTTCTATTCCCTCTTGTGTATAATTAGAAATAAAAATAATTTGCGATTCTAATTCGGATGATAATTTAAGCTTAATTGACAAATCAGATTTGCTACCTACAATGATTCTATTTTTATGTTTAGTCATTTCTAATAACATTAAATCTTCCGGTTCTAAAAGATCATGAGCATCTAATAATAATAAAATCAATTCAGCTTCGTTTATAAATTTTTTAGCAATATTAACTCCTAAATTCTCTAAATAATCGTCAGTATTACGAATTCCTGCTGTATCAATTAAACGTAAATTAATACCATTAATAGTTACATAAACATCCAAAAAATCTCGAGTAGTTCCCGGAACATCAGATACAATAGCTCTTTCTTCTCCTAAAAAATTATTTAGAAGGCTAGACTTTCCTACATTAGGTTTACCTAAAATTAAAGTTTTAATACCTTCTTTAATAAAACGAGTTTTATAAGAATTATCTAAAATACTTTGCAATTTATTAATTAAAAATTCCGTTTGAGGAACAATCAAATTATTAGTAACAGTAGGTATATCATCATATTCGGGATAATCTATATTTACTTCTACACTAACTATTAAATTTAAAATTTTTTTATTTAAATCTTGAATATTTTTAGAAATTTTTTTTTGTAAACCTGCATTAGCTAATTTGATAAACTGAATATTTTTAGCATGAATTAAATCCATAATAGCTTCTGCTTGCAATAAATCAATTTTTTTATTTAAAAAAGCTCTTTTACTAAATTCACCTGGCTCTGCTAATCTAATAAACGGCAAAGATAAAACTCTTTCTAACACAAGTTTAGTAATTAAAGTACCTCCATGAGCTTGAATTTCGATAATATCTTCGCCTGTAAAAGATCGAGGAGACCGAAAAACAGAAATTAAAACTTCATCTAACACTTCGCCTAAATTATTCAAAATAAAACCATGATGAATAGTATGAGTTGCTACTTCTAATAAATTAATTTCTTTAATGCCCTTAAAAATACTATTAATACCCTCAATGGCTTTTGATCCGCTTACACGAATTACACTAATACTGCCTATGCCTAAAGGTGTAGCAATAGCTGCAATAGTTTCTTGTAAAAACATTATTCACTCACTTTAGTATATTTTTTTATTATTTTCATTTTTTAATCAACATACCAAACAAATTATTGTTTATAATATGTAGAAATTATTTATGTTTTCATATTAAAATTTATTTTACTACTGATATCTGTTATCAATAATCATCACTATCCAAACAGAACAAATAACTTTCCTTTTATCCGAATTGCCATAATTTACATTCTTTCAAAGAATAACTATCATATACGGATAGATTAATTGCGTTTTATTAGCGATTTGTATTTGTTGTTTTATTTACAATAGCCCCCGTCCAAACCGGACAAGCAAGTTTCCCAGCATCCGGCTTTCCATAATTTACTCTCTCTCAAGAACTAATTTCCCCTCGCGGTTGATTAGCTATTTATTCTTATCGTCCTTATTCTTTTAATATCATGTGTTTGTTGATTGGTTATCTTGCGATGACAGTCTTTACACAATACCTTGGTACTTTTATTCATGATACTTTGGTGGTTCGCATTGCGAACTGTCCCAATGTGATGAATCTGAAGTTGGGTTGTTTTATTGCAGTTCTCACAACGTTCCGCTTTCAAACGGTCAGTTAGGTGTGTGCGACCTCGGAATATGAATCTATTAATGGTAATATCCGGATTTCCCTTATAGTTACGCATTTTTTTAATTTTATCCCAGGAGTAAACGTCCCATGGTTCGTATTGAGTCTTTCCCTTATTAATATAGGAGATACCCCAAGTTGAACCTTTATTGAATTTCTTTCGAACTCTGGCAATCGACGTTCTTCGTTTCCTTACCAGCGTTTTCAAACAGCTATATTCTGCTAGATAATTTAGGCGGGTTAAAACACCGAGATTGTTAGCTAAACAAAAGTATTGGATAATTCCTCTAACAATTGTTTTATAGGTCCGGATTATTTCTAATTCGTCTCTATCCGCTAGTATTTTGTCGTGTTTCACCTTTCCCTCTTTTATCCAATTATATTCATGTCCGTATTCTTTGGCTTTTGCTTTGGAAATTTGGATTTGAACTTGGCCGTTTAAGAAATTCTTTGCGGATTTCCTTGTACGAGTTTTATTGGTTGGTTTTACTTTGATCATGTAGGATAAAAATTTTGTTTCAACTCTTGGCTTTGGATTTTGTTTTATCTCTCTGTCAATCCCCAGTTGATGGTGCTGGTTTTTTAAGCCATGCTTTGCCATATTCTGGGGGTTATTTTTCCGAGTTGGCTTTCCTTCTTTAATCAGTTCCTCCATTTTCAGGTCAATGTCATGTAAATATACATTCGCCAGCAAGGGGGGAATAATTCCTCCTTGAGGAGAGCCTGATAAAGATTCGTATTTGATGCCATCCTTTATGAAACCAGCTCTTAGCCATTTGTTAATGGTTGAGAGAACTTTACTCTTTTTGATGAACCGATTTAGGGTTCTCATGATAATTTCATGATTGATGGTATCAAAGTAGCCTTTTAAGTCAATTTTGATAATATAGTCAATCCCTTTAAATCTTTGTTTGACGCGTTTGATGGCGTCATGACAGGATTTGTTGGTTCTAAACCCAAAGCTCCATGCTGAAAAGATATTTTCAAAATAGGGAGCTAAGGCATTTTTGTATCAGCCGATCTTTGATGGTAGGTAACCCCAAGGGTCTGGTTCCTTTATTATCACTAGGGATGAGAATTCTTTTAACTGGTTTCGGGTTGTAACCATTATTGACATATTCCTGATGGTATCTTTCTATTTTCTCTAGATTAATCCCATAAATGGTTTCATTGTCAATTCCGGGTGTGCCCACTCCTTTGTTAGCAGCAATTTTATTAAATGATGTTAACGTGTTATAAAAGTTATTCATTCCCTGCTGGAGTTCTCTTTTTAAAGAGTAACCATTTGATGAACGATATTGAATTTTATCCAATGTTCGTGAAAGTTTAGTTTCTGATAAAACCGTTGTTGACATAATATATCAACCCCTTCCTAGATACCATTGAATAAATAGTAAATTACTTTCTTCTTTCGCCCTATAAGAGTCATTAACTCTCTTCTTGGTAAGACGATTGACTAAATTATTCCAAATTTTTACCCTTACGACTACTAAAAAGATTCTTTATCCTTGACTATCCAGGCTTTTATTTCTGGATTAGTAAATTTACTTACTTAGTTTTAGGATTCTCCATCGAATTATTCGGTGGCGGGGGTCATTTTGACTAATTCGCTTTCGTCGCAATCTGCTTTTATGGTCTGCTTTAATCTGACATTCTTTCGTTTGTTAGACCGACCATCTCTTTTTAGAGTTTATCAGCCCTGGCTATTGGTTAGATAGCACGAAATTTAGGCCTCTTTGGCGCCCAATCCTAAGCAAGCAATGGCTATTGATGTGTTCACAATATTATTGTTTAATTTTTAAGATTTTTAATAGCGTCTATGATTATTATCCTTGTTACTCTAAAAAATCAACTTTAATTTCTTAAATGAAGCCACTCCTTCTTCTTAAGACTTCTAAAATTTATCCTTATAAATCCTTCAATAATATTATTCTTTGAACTAACCTCGTCATAACCCACTTTTTTAAAATACTATCTTTTTCGAATTTTTCATTTAAAAAACTATTCTTAACTTGGATATAAATTGAATTATTTATTAACTTTTTAATATTTATTATTAATCATTAAATAATTTATCTTTTATTTTCTTGATAATTGATAAATCTCAATAACAAAATAACAAAATCTAGAAATAAATTAATTAAAATTATGTGAAAAGAAAAAGCCAAAGCCCACTCATACTTTTTATCTAAACGTTTTTGAATTAAACATTCTACTGCAGCAAAATTTCTAGACAATTCTAAAGAACCAATAAAAATGCTAACAATAGAAATTACGAATCCTAAAAAACTACTTTGTATAAAAACATTTATACTTGCCAAAAACATTAACAAGATAATTAATATAATTAGAAAAAATTTTAATTTATAATTAACTTTTACAACTCCTAAAGAATATAAAAGATTCATAAACACAAACAAAACACAAACACATATTAAAGCAAATGCCAAAATATATAATAAACCCGAATAATTAATATTTACTACACTAAAAAAGCTACCCATAAATATTCCTTGAAATAAGGCATATAAAATAGAAACTTTTTTCAAACTTTTATATTTAAAAAAACCACTATAAAAAGCCAAACCCAAACTTATACTAAAAGCAGATAATAAAGACACAAAAGACAAATTTAACTGAATAGGTACTGAAAAAATAGATAAAAAATAAAAATACGATAGACCACTACATAAACTAATCATAAGCAAAAACAAAGTTTTAATAACAATACCTAATCTATTAGAATAATCATTTGTAAAATAATTATTTTTCATTTGAGTTTTAGAAACATTAATAATATTGGTTAAAATAAAATTTTTATCTCGTTTAATCATTTTAATAAATACTTAAAAACCCTTTCTATTTATTCTTTTATAATTAATTAGTGTAAAAAAAATAACTCTTAAGTATAATAATAACAAAATCAAAAAAAATTAACAATAAATAACAATGAATTAAATTTAAATAATTAACTATTTATTTTTAATTATACGGATAGATTAATTAACGTTTCATTAAGCGATTTGTATTTGCTGTTTTATTTACAATTAGCCCCCGTCCAACGGTGCGAGCAAGTTTCCGAGCACACCGTTTTCCCTAATTTGCTCTCTTTCGAGAACTAATTTCCCCTCACGGTTGATTAGCTATTTATTCTTATCGTTCTTATTTTTCTAATATCATGTATTTGTTGGTCGATTATATTTACGATGACAAACTTTACATAATACTTTTTTTCTTTTATTCATGATCCTTTGGCGATTAGCCTTGCGAATCACCCCAACATGATGAATTTGAAGTTGGGTTGTTCTATCAAAGTTCTCACAACGTTCTGCTTTCAAACGGTCAGTTAGATTCGTACAACTTCGGAATATATATTTGTTGATGGTAATTTTTATAGTTACGCATTTTCTTTATTATATCCCAAGAGTAAACGGATCCATCATTCATACTTGGTTTTCCCCTTGTTAATATAAGGGATAGCCCAAGTTAAGCCTGTGTTAAAATTCTTTCGAACTCTGGTAACTGACGTTTTTCGTTTCCTTGCCGGTATTTTCAAACAGCTATCTTCAGCTAGATAATTTAAATAGGTTAAATTTTTAGATTATTAGCTAGACAAAAGTATTGGATGATTCCTCGGACAATTTTTTATAGGTTCTTATTATTTTCTTATTATTTTTAAACCATGCTTTCTGATATTCGGGATTATCCTTCCTAATTGGCTTTCCTTTTTTTATCAGTTCAGCCATTTTAAGGTCGATATAATAGAGTAGCCATTTGATGAACGATATTGAATTTTATCCAATGTTCGCGAAAGTTTAGTTTCTAATGAAACCGTTGTTGACATAGTATATCAACCCCTTCCTAGATACCATCGAATAAATAGTAAATTACTTTCTTCTTTCGCCCTATAAGAGTCATTAACTCTCTTTTTGGTAAGCTGATTAACTAAATTATTCCGAATTTTTACCCTTACGACTACTAAAAAGATTCTTTATCCTTGACTATCCAGGCTTTTATTTCTGGATTAGTAAATTTACTTACTTAGTTTTAGGATTCTCCAAGTTACGCTAAATTTCTACCTTAATTCTTTAAGGGAAGTATCCTCTTTTAGGAGGCTGATTCCAGGTTTCTTTTTTTCTGATAAACTACTTAATATTTGCTATATATATTAGTAAACTCTGGACTGTCCGTTTAAGCAACTTCCGAAACAGATTTTGTCATTACCTCGGTTTTCCTTCTTGGGCTATTGCAGGTTTCTCCATAGAATTATTCGGTGGCAGAGTCTTCTTGACTAATTTGCTTTCGTCGCGACCCTGCTTTTATGGTCTGTCTACTATAATTTGACATCCTTTCGTTTGCCAAACCGACCATCTCCTTTCAGAGTTTTTCGGCTCTGGCTATTGATTAGATAGCACGAAAATTAGGCCTCTTTGGCGCCCAATCGATTTTGATAAATATTCTTTAAATTTAAAATATTTTATCCTTTATAATTATAAATCAATAATTTCCATAAAATTTATATTATTTTTAAATTCATAAGAAATTAATTGTTTTTTTGAAATATTAACAAACTTATTTATAAATAATTTATACAAATACAATTTAATCTGTCTCAAATGAAAAAAGGCCATTTTAAAAAAAATAGCCAAAAATTATATAATTGATCTTTAAATTTCTAAAATCTTATAATCTGTTTTAAACTAAATATTTTTTTGAACAGGGAAATATTCGATTTTCAATAATTTCCATTTATTTTCTTGAGGTAAATTTTGATATAAACTTTCTTCTAATTCTTGACCAGTCTTAACATTAACATAACAATTAAGCCTAAAATTTTTATCAACATCCTCATACATAATATTAGTATTACCTTTCGCATCTATTTCATTAACATAACCTAAAAACTTAAATTCAATATCAATTCCATTAATTTTTCTAATTAAAATAGATGATTCATTTACTTTATTCAAGTTTTTAAAATTTTTATCTAAAGGTTCATCAGATTTATCAAGATTTTCTTGAGATTCATCAATATGTTTAGATAAATATGATTCATTCCAAGATTTGTTTAGTAAATTTTTTTTAGCATAATACAATTTAGATACAAAATTGATAACAGAAATTATAGCAAAAAACAAAAAACAATTAATAAAACCACTATAAAACCAGAAAAATGATTTATTTTTTTAGATTTTAAAATCATTTTTTAACCTCTTATCTATTAACAATATTTTTAATTAAACAAACAAACATAAAAACGAAAAAATAATCATTTTTTCCCAAAATATTATTGTATAAATGAGATATTTTAATTATAACATGAAATTTTTTAAGAAAATTTGGAAAAAAACATTTTTATTTTTTTCAAAAATTATAATAAAATTACCAAGTTATTCATTTTAAATAAAAATTTATTAGAATAATTTAAAAGAATTTTCTCCAAATATTACATAAAAATTATAAATTATAGAACAACTAAATTATACCATATTTACAGTCTAATAATTTTCAAAAATAACTCCAAAATTGAAAAATGATAATTCCCTTATAGATTCACAAAAAGTAATTATTTCTGGATATAATATAATGAAATTTGACATTAACATAGATATGTGTTAGAATTACTTTAAAAAAATGTTATAGTTTTATTTTTAATTCACAATAACTATAATAGTATAAACGGATATTTTAATATTTTATTTTAAATAAATAAGTAATATAAAATTGATATAACCAAAATCATTTTTTTAAAAATTTAATAGATTTAGAATTAATAATTACAATGAAAATATCTAAAAAATTAATAATATAAATAAAAATTAACTTAAATTAAATATAAATTTTGTAATACAAAATTAATAATCAAATTTAGAAAGGTTTATTAAATTTAAAAATTAAATTTAGGTTCAGATTAAAAATGAAAAATTTTTTACCTAAAAATAATCGTATTTGGTTTATATTTATGTTTTTCATAACTATAATAACCAGTTATATTGTTTTTTACTCAATTTCAGTTTATCCTAATAAAAATATAGATGAAGAAATAATTATTACTTCTACAACTAATTTATTAGATGATTTAGTTAATCATTTAATAGGAAATGTAGATGAAAAAGAAAATCCATCAGATAAAAAATATCAAAAAATCGAAAATATTAAAACTTATGTTTTAATGGGACCAGGAGTAGATCCTCACAATTATAAAATGAAACAATCCGACAGAATAGCTATAAAAAAAGCTGATTTAATTATAACTAACGGATTACACTTAGAATCTAAAATGATAGATTCCTTTCCTTTAATCGCTCCTAAATCTAACATATGGTATGCTTCTCAAGCTATTAAAGATGATCAATTAATTATAGATGAAACAACAAACCAAAAGGATCCTCATATTTGGTTTAGTATTGAATTATGGCAACAAGTATTAAAAAATTTAAAAGAAAAATTAAAATCCAAATTATCTAAATCACAAGATCGAGAATTACTAGAAAACAACTTTAATTTATATATGAAACAATTAAATTCTTTAAAAGAAAATACTAAAAAAAAATTCGAAAATAAAGATATTATACTTATTACAGCTCATGATGCTTTTTCTTACTTAGCTAAAGAAAATAAATTTAAAGGATTATATTCCATACAAGGCATATCAACACAAACTGAAACTTCTCCTCGTGATATCGAAAAAATAGCTGACATTATAATACAATACAAAGTTAAAGCTATCTTTATAGAATCATCGGTCCCGCACAATTATCTCGATAGTTTAATAGAAGCAGTAACCAATCGTAAACCTGTTTTTAAAATAAAAATTAGTGACCAAGAATTATATTCTGATTCATTAGGTACCCAAGAAGATTCAAATTATAAACAATTGCCAGAAACAAATCAATATTTTAAAATATCCAGTTATATAGGAGCTTTTTTACATAATATCGATATTATTAGTCAGGAGTTAACATAAAATGAAAATGTCAGAAATAGCAATTCAAATAAAAGATTTAACTGTTTCTTATCAATATCAAAAACCTGTTCTATGGGATATAGATTTAGAAATTAAAAAAGGATCTTTTACTGCTATATTAGGCCCTAACGGAGCTGGTAAATCAACTTTAATAAAAACTATAATAGAATTAATTCCAAAGCTCTCAGGAGAAATTTTATTTTTTGGCAAACCATATAAACATCTACAAAAAAAAATAGTTTATGTTCCGCAAAGAAATGAAGCTTACTGGAATTTTCCTACAACAGTTCTAGATATAGTGTTAATGGGAAGATATGGACATCTAGGATGGTTCAAAAGGCCAACCGAAAAAGATAAAAATATTGCTAAACAAGCTTTAAAAGAAGTAGATATGTTATCTTTCCAAAACCGTCAAATTTCAGAATTATCGGGAGGTCAACAACAAAGAGTTTTTTTAGCTAGATCATTAGCACAACAAGGAGAAATTTATTTATTAGATGAACCTCTACAAGGAATCGATATACAAACCGAAAAAAAAATCATTTCCATTTTACAAAAATTAAAAAAAGAAGGTAAAACGATTATCGCAATACACCACGATTTAACAACAGTTGAACAATATTTTGATCATATTATTTTGCTTAATTTATATAAAATAGCAAGTGGCGAAACTATAAAATGTTTTACATTAGATAATATAAATAAAACTTTTCGAAATACTTCGAAAGGACGGAAAATAGCAAAAATATTATGAATATTACAACGTTTTGGAACTATACCAATATCAAGCTTTTGACAGGTGCTTCTTTATTGGGTTGTGCTTCAGGAATCATAGGTATTATTATGATTTTTCGCAAACAATGTTTACTAGGTGACACTATTGCACACACTATTTTGCCTGGAATTGTAGTAATGTATTTGATGACTCAAAAAACAAATGAATGGGTTTTGTGGATAGGCGCTTTTATATCTTCAATAATGGCTATAGGATTAATAGAATTAATCAAAAAATATTCTAGCTTGCCAATAGATGCAATTTTATCACTAATTTTATCCTCTTTATTCGGATTAGGTAATATTTTAATATCTCTAGCTCAAAAAATATCTGCCAATAATAAAATTGCTGTTTTAGAAAAATTTATATTAGGACAAATAGCTCTTATTTCTTATAATAATGTCATTTATATAACAATAGTTACTATTGTTACTAGCATAATTATTATAATTTTATGGAAAGAATTCAAAATATTTATCTTTGATCCGATCTTTACCCGTAGTATTGGCTTTAATATTAAATTAATCAATTTTATTTTAAATATATTGTTAATAAGTATTATTATAATTAGTTTGAAATTAATGGGGGTTGTTTTAACTAGTTCATTTATAACTTTACCGGGAATCATTTCTCTAAAATTTAGCAATAAACTTAATATTAACGCTATTTTATCGGCTATAATAACTGCTATCGTAAGCTTAATAGGTATTTTTATTAGTTACCAAATACCCAATATGCCTACAGGACCTATTATTATCATAATTACTGATATTTTAATCATAGCTACACTCTTATTAGCGCCAAAAAAAAGTTTAATTACAAAATATATAAAACAAAAAAAATATCTCAAAAATCTTAAAAAATTCAAATCATTAATTAATATTTATTTAAAAAATAAATGTGGCGAAGATCTTAATTTAGAAAAATTTTTATTTCAACAAAAATATCTTATTTGTATAAATAAACAAATTATGATTACTTCAAAAGGTAAAAAAGTTATTCAAAAATTAATCAATAAGGAATGTTAATAAATGATAATACAATTTTTAAATAAAATCGCTACAAAATTTGAATGGGATGTATTTTTAATCTTAACCATAACTTCCCTAGCTTTAGCTAGTTTAGGTATTTTTTTAGTCTTAAAAAAAATGACTATGACAGTAGATGCTATCAGTCATACAGTATTATTAGGTATCGTTTTAGCTTTTTTAATAACTAAAAACTTAAATTCACCATTATTAATTATAGGAGCTATTTTAACCGGTTTAATTACTGTTATTTTCACAGAAATACTAAAAAAACATGCTCAAATTTCATCAGACGGAGCTATTAACATAATTTTAACTTTTTTATTTTCCATAGCTATTATTATAATCAATAATTATACACGTAACGTACATTTAGATACAGATGCAGTATTTTTAGGAAATGTAGAATTAATTCATATAAAACAAATATATAAAATATTTCCAATTCTTATCATTAATATAATTTATATTTTTTTGTTTTTTAAAGAAATTAAAATTTTTATTTTTGACCCATGCTTATGTGCATTATTAGGATTTTCTACAATAATTATTAATTACTTATTAATGACTTTAGTTTCTGTAACAGTAGTCGTTTGTTTTGATATTGTTGGTTCTATTATGGTAATATCTTGTATGATAGGGCCGGCTATGACTGCTATTCTCTTAACATCTAATTTATTGTCTGGTTTTTTGCTATCTTTATGGATCAGTTTAATAAATACTTATTTAGGATACTTTTTAGGAATCTTATGGGATATACCAATAGCTAGCTTAATAGCTATTATTACCTTAATACATTTCTTATTAGTTTTAATTTGTGAAAAAAGAAAAGGTATAATAATGACAATTATACAAAATCATAAACAGAAAAAAAATTTATTAATGTTAAATTTATTAATTCATTTAGAAAATCATCAAAATCAACCATTTAAAAAACAATTAACCATTATACAAAAAGATTTAAAATGGAATAATAAAATTTTTAACAAATGTATAGAACAAGCTTTCAAAAATAGCTATATTATTTACAATAAAAATAATCAAATAACAATTAGTCCTTTTGGAAAAAATTTTATTAAATCACAACAACAAGATAATAATTTTCTTTACTTTAAAAATAAAAAATGTTAAAATTAAATTGTCCATAGATAAAAATAATACTAGAAGAATTAAAAGTTAAAAAAGGAGGCTATTTTTTTGTTAAAAATTATAAAAAATAGTATTTTATTCTTCTCAGTTAGTTTAGCTTGTTTATTAACCATTTTCACTATAAACAATGCCAAAATGTCTATAAAAGCTTATGATGATGGTTTATATTTCGACCAATTTTCACGCGCATCTAATGATAAAAAAGAAAAAGTTTTATCTTTAACTCAATATTTGATAATAAAAGATAGTAAAAAATTATCACCCGCAGTTAAAGGAGCATTAAGTGATTTCTTAACTATAGTGTTACAAGACACTTTTGGAATCCAAGAATGGGATTACAGTGATCCAGATTTTTCTAAATTCGCTAAGTTTGATTGTGATGCAGATTTACCAAGTACATATTACGAAAGTATATTACCTAATGAAATACAAACGTATTATGTAACAAAAATCATAAAATTAATCGATGATAAAGCAGATCCTACTTATTCAGATCCAATTACAAGTTTACTTACAAATACTTACATGTCACAAAAAGTACAGAAAGCTATCTCAGATTTAACAAATACCACTAAATAAAAAAATAACTTAAAATAAAAAAACTATTTATAGCCTTAAAAAGCTATAAATAGTTTTTTTTATTTTATTTAAATATAATATATAAAATTTTAACTACCTGATATATTTAAAAAACCAACATATACACTAGAACTACCAAATCCAGAAATTTGAAATTTAAAATCATTAGCAATATCTTGAATATTATTTAATAAATCAAAAAAATTACCAGAAATAACAACCATATTAAAAGGATTTTTTATAAAACCATTCTTAATACAAAAACCTGAAGCTTGCAAACTAAATGAACCACTTATCTCATCTATACCTGCATGACAACCTACTATAGAATTAACATAAATACCATTCTTAACGGCATATAATAATTCAGATAAAGATTTATTCCCTGATTTTAAATAACAATTGCTCATAGAAATAGAACCGTTAAAACTATTCCCTTCTGGTAATACATTAAAAATTTTAGCAGTTTGTAAATTATGAATAAAATTATTTAAAGTTCCTTTAGTAATAATATGTTTAGCTCGACAAGCGACTCCTTCATCGTCAAAAATCGGATTAAAAAAAGCTGTCGAAATAAAAGGATCATCTACAATAGTTACTTTAGGATTAGCCACTAATTTACCTTGACTATGTCGATATTTACTTAAATTACGATAAACATATAAAGCGCTAAAAACATTTTGAAAATTTGATAATAATTCCGAAAAAACTTCATTCGAAAAAACTACACGATAAAATTTAGATGGCAAAGTTTGAGCACCAATTTGGTTTTCTCCTAATGTTAATATATTTTTAACATACATAGAAATTTCAAAATCTTCGAATTTTTTAACAGGAAAAGATTTATCAACTTCTTCTTGAATTTGATTATTGCCAAAAATACAATTAGCTTCTAATAAAGCATAACTATTGCATTGTTGTAATTTTAATCCTAAAGAATTAACTATTTTTTGACACCAAAAAATTTCACTATACACTAAATTACATTTTTTAGTAAAATAACGACTAACTAATAATTGTTGATAAAATTTTTGCAATAATTTAATTTTATGATCGTAAGGTATTGAATCAAAATTAAAATTATCCTCTATAATAGTATTATATTGTGGAGATCCTGAAAACAAAAAATCTTGTTCATTAAAATTTAAAATACTTATTTTTTCTTTTAAACGCTTTAAAATTTTATCTATTACAACATCATCATTTAAATCATCTATTTTTTCCAAATAAATAGAATTTTTTTTATTTTTAAATAAACCATAAATAAGATAACTAGTTAAATGATTAGCTGTAAATTGTTCTATATGTCCATCTTCTAAATTAATATTAAACTTTTTTTTTTCATATATTACAATCTCTAATCCATCTAAACCTTGTAATTTACTTTTTTGAAACCATTTCTGGTAATTAATCATATCTTCACCTTTAATCAACTGCCACTAACAAACATTTTTTTTATACGAATAGTTGGTTGCCCTAAATCTACAGGAATATCTCCTGAAATAGATCCGCAATAACCTTGTGCTAATTGAACATCTTTGCCAACACGATCAATTTTCAATAAAATATCTTGTCCTTTGCCAATCAACATCATACCTTTAATAGGAGTCGTAAGTTGACCATTTTGAATTAAATAACCAATATTAACCATAAAATTAAATTCTCCTGTATTGGGATCAACAGTTCCGCCTCCCAAATATTTAGCATAAAAACCATAATCTGTGTCTCTAATAATTTGTTCAGGATCGTGAGGCCCCGCAGCGATATAAGTAGAGTTCATACGCGAAGTAGGCGGATACTTATAAGATTCTCGTCGACCAGAACCTGTAGGCGGCATATTTAATTTATAACCGTTACGTATATCTACTAAATAAGACTTCAAAATACCATTACTAATTAAGAGATTTTTTTGTGTCAAATTACCTTCATCATCAATTTTGGTTGACCCCCAAGCTCCAGATATACAACCATGATCCACAGCGGTCACTAGAGAAGAAGCTATTTTTTTACCAATTTTATTAGAAAAAGGTGATAATCCTCTAGCAACTGATGTTGCTTCTAAAGAATGTCCACATGCTTCATGAAAAATAACTCCGCCTGAACCATTATTAATCACAACAGTCATCATTTGAGCCTTAATTTCTTGTGCCGATAACATCTCAACAGATTGTTTTGCTACTTGTTGAGATATTTCTTGTAAATTTAAAGAATTTAAAAAAAATCCAGTAGACCCTTTTCCAAAACTTCTACTAAATTCTTGTATATTAGAATCACTTTGAGCCACAGAAGTTAAACTTAAATTAACATAATAACGATTATCACAACGAGAAATGCCTCGACTATTCACTATCCAAACTTTTTGGAATTTATCTTCTAAATTCACTAAACTTTTAATTATTCGAGTATCTGTCTGACGAATTACACGAGAACAATATAGCATTTTATCAATTTTTTGTTGCCAAGTAATATCATCGCAAATTTTTTGTGAGATATTTGGTTCAAAATCAAAATTTTTAGAAAAAACTTTAGTTTTATTTTTTAATAAATTTTTATATTTCAAAATTAAATCTACAATATGTTGATAAATTATTTCATTAGTATATAAATAAATTTCTTGATTATCAATTAATAATCGAATACCTAAACCATAAATATGATGTTCTATAGAACTTACTACATTTTGATCAATAACTTTCCATAAGTTAGACAAAGTATCTTCGAAAAAAAATTCAACAAAATCAATTCCTTCTCCCAAAGATAAATTAAAAATCTTTTGAATTTCTTCGATATTTAACATACAATAATTTTCTTCTTTCATATACCCAAATTTTATAATAGGGATAATTTGTGTCAATAATTTGTTCCTGTTTCAATAAATAAATTTATCATTAAATTATTTATTACAAAGAAATTCGAATCTAAATCAGAAAACCAAATTTCCCATCATTCAACTTTGATCATAATGTAACTTATTTAAAAGACATTCTTTCGTTTGCCAAACCGACCATCTCCTTTCAGGATTTATATCCGCCCTGGCTATTGGTTAAATAGCATAAAATTTAGGATTTTTTTGCGCCCCCATAGCGTTTATAAAATTTATCAATCCT
>NZ_JAOSIT010000040.1:0-3871 GCF_030586975.1 Candidatus Phytoplasma gossypii
GAGAGGTAAAACATTTCCTATCTTAATCTCCGAACCTAAACCAGATGAAACATAACTACCAACATTTAATCCTTTTAAAGATAAAATATATCTTTTTTCGCCATCTCGATAATGAATCAAAGAAATCAAAAACATTATTTAAATACTATCTTAAATATTAATTAAGAACAATTTATACATAATTTTTTTATATCTTCTTTTATTTATTAAATAAATAGAACTACTTTAATTTATTTTTTTAATATTGACGCAAATATTAATATTTGGTAGAATTAGTTACATGTTATTAAATTCAAAATTAATTTAATATTTATAAATTCGATATACTGTTAAATTTTAATTTAAATCGGTTTTTTTTCAATAAATTATTAATAAATAAATTATAAATTATTTCTTGATAGTTTTATTTTTTTATTCTTTAGTTTTCATGATTTTTTATTTAAAAAATTTAATTATTTTTAAATATTTTAAAATATTTGTTAATTATTTAAAATTATAATTTAGAGATAAATAAAATATTTTTAACAAAATTTTAATTTGGTAAATTAATTTCAAACTTAATAATTATATTAAAGATATTTTGTGTTAATGTAATAAAAAATTATTCTTACTATACATAAACATATATAAATATAATATATTTATGATTTTTTATTTAATTTTTTTAGTAATTTTTAAGGTATTTTAATTAAAAAACAATTAATAAAAATCAAGATAAATTAACGGAAAAGGTTTTCTTATTGTGTTTGAAAAATCCATGCAAAATAAAATTATTAAATTATTAATTACATTTTTTCTATTTTTTTTATTATTCAATATTTTTTTAATAATATTTTTTAATATGAATAATAATATCAACAAGTCCAAATTATTTTCTAATAAACAAATAAATAAATCTGCAAATTTAAAAATAAATAATATCAGTTTATCGAGCGAAGAACAAAAATTAATTTTTATAGATAGTAATGTTATTTCTCCTGACGAAATTATTGCAATTTTAAAAGAAAGAATAATTAATGAATTTTTAGAACGAAATAAAATAGCAAAAGCTTTTGAATTAGCAAAAAAAGACTTAGATATTAATTTTAAAATATCAAATAATCTATCAATCCAAGATGAAGAAAAATTTATAAAAGAATTAATCAAAATTGATCCTCAAATAACCTTAAAAGATGATATAATTGAAGAACTTAATCATATATTATTAAAAGAATATAGAAAAAAAAATCAATTATTGGCTGCATATGAATTTTTTGTAAATTATAAATTAATTCACAATAAAATTAGAAATTCTCATATATATCAAATTAATGAATTATACAAAAATCCGCAAATCCAAAATATAAAATATCCTTTTTATACGATAGTATTAAAATTTATTTTAGAAGATAAAGAAAAAGAAATTGTTAAATCCAAAGAACAACTTAAAACCATGCAAGCTCACTTCAATTATTATAATGTAATAGAAAAACGAATAACAAATGAAAAAGAATTTGAAAATAATTTAATAGCAATAGATTCGCAATCGACATATCAACAAAATTTGTTAATTTTAAAAGAAAGGATAAAAAATCAATTTAAAGAAAAAAATAAATTAGCGAAATTATATGATCAAATCAGAATAGAAATAGAATTATCTGCTTTAAAACCCGAAGAAAAACTTTATATTCAAAACGAAGAAGATTATATAAACAACTCCTTGTTTACATCTGTAAATATGCCTACTTCGGAAGAAAAAATTTTAGAACATTTTCAGAAAATATTATTATTAGAATATCAAAATAAAAAAAATATTTTAAATTTATATAATTCTTACTTACAAAACATAATAAATATAATGTTGGATACAACATCAAATAATTTTATAACATGGTCGCCAACTAAAATAGGTTTAATAAATAAAATAATAAATAATCCGTTATTTACTATATTTCTAAGACTTAAAATAGAAGATGCTCAAAACGAAATTATGAATTTAAAAAAACAAATGAAAGATATACCTGCCACTTTAAACAATTTAGAGAATACAAAAAACGAATTACAAAATTATTTTCAAAATCAGTTAAAAAATTATTTTATTACTTATGATCGGAAAATTAATGATTTAAAAGATAAAATAGAAATATTAACTAAGATTAATGAAAAACATGAAGAAAACGATCAAAAACAAGATGAAAGTATTTTGGATTTTGATAAAAGATTACAAACATTAAGCGAAAATGATCTAAGACACGATGAAAACGATCAAAAACAAGATGAAAGTATTTTGGATTTTGATAAAAGATTACAAATATTAAGCGAAAATGATCGAAGACACGATGAAAACGATCAAAAACAAGATGAAAGTATTTTGGATTTTGATAAAAGATTACAAACATTAAGCGAAAATGATCGAAGACACGATGAAAACGATCAAAAACAAGATGAAAGTATTTTGGATTTTGATAAAAGATTACAAACATTAAGCGAAAATGATCGAAGACAAGATAAAAGTTTTATTAATTTCGATCAAAGCTTAAAAACCTTAACTAAAAATTATCAAAAAGAAGTTGAAACTGATCAAAAACAAAATGAAAATATTAAGAAATTTAAAAACAAAGTTGCAAACTTCAAACCGATTCACACAACATTAAATGAAGATAAATATCAAATGCAAGAAACATCAGCAACAAACATAATTAATTTAAATTATAAAAATCCATTAATAAAAGAAAAAAACAAAAATAATCAAATTTTTCAAAAAGATAATATTTTATCAGAAACAAATATAGAATTTTTACCATATCAAAACAAAAATAAAATATTAAAAAAACAACAATTAAGTTTATTTCAAAAATTAATAAAATTAGTTAACAAATATTTGACAAATATTTATTCTTCCATTAATGTTCAAACATGGACATTTCTATTTAAAAAATATAGTCAAATTTATTTATTAATAATTTTGTGTATAATGAATATTTTGTTTTACTTATTATTAAGCAACAACTTGAAATAATAATTTCAACATAATTACAAAATTATAAACACCTCCAATACTTATTTAATTAAAAAATTATTTTTAATTAAATTTCTAAATACAAATATTTATTATTATTAAATAGGCGCCAAGAAGCCTAAATTTTGTGATATCTGATGTATTCCTAAACTTTAAACATTTTTTTACTTTTTAAAATTTTTGAAGACTAACTGTTAAGTTAGTCTTTTTTTGTTTTAAAAGACTAAAAATAAATGGGGAATGATTTGGGTAAAAGTTTTTGTTTACAACCGATCCAATTAATTTTCATTTGGACACCATAAATAACCTAAAAAGAAAAGATCGGCAAAGATACTAATGGTCGCGTTAAATTTTAATCCTAATTCCCAATTAAAAAATAAGATCATCATATTACTCATAATGAAAAATAAATAAGAAATGGTTAATAAAATCGGATAACTTATTTTCACTTTGGCTCCTTTTATTTTGATTAGTGGTTTGTTTAGCATAAAATTGATACAAATCCGCATCGCTAATAAGGTTACAACTCCAATCAGCGTCTAAAAAATTAATTTTCCAAGGTTCTTCGCGACAAGTTTTGTTCACCAATTGCCTAGGTGTATAAGGACCATATTGGTTAACTATTTTAGTAATTAACTGTTGGTGTCCAGGGGTTAACTTACTTGCTTTTCCTTCAGCAATTTGGGTAAGAGGATAATTGCGTTGATGTAGTAATTTTAAATATAAATTAGGCAAAACTGGGCCATATAGCCATGCTTCTAAAATATCTTGGAAGAAAGGCTCGCCGTTATTTTCAATTAAATGTTGGACATAAACATAAAAAATAATTTTTTGTAATTTCATTCGAGTAAGTTCATATTTTTGATGAAAATT
>NZ_JAOSIT010000041.1:0-3744 GCF_030586975.1 Candidatus Phytoplasma gossypii
AAATTAAATATGATAGAAGTTAGTTCTAAAGAAATTTCAGAAAAAGATTTAATATCAGCTATGATATTTGGTCATAATTTTATTAAAAAATTATGTATTTTTCAGGAAGAAATTATAAATAATTTAATTTTTCACTCAAGAAAGGTTTAGGAAAAAAATTATGATAAAATTCTATTTTTATTTATATATTTTATTCATATTTGTGCAAATTTCTGCTTCGAATAATATTATTATAGCTGCACCATTACAAGATGAATTCGTTAATGGAACTAGAATTGTTAATGTAATTGTTGCTAGTGATGATATTTTAAAAAAACATAATTTATTTCAACAATATTTCGATTGGTCTTGCAAATATCCTAGTTATAATGCCGAATTGGAAGAATTTGGTATGATTTGGAAAATTAAAAATCCACCCGAAAATTTATTAGGTGTTTTTTTTGATGCGGGTAATAGAGATAATACAGATAACAAGTATACTTTAGAAGAATTAAAATATATAGCTAATAATGCTAAAAATATGTATATTTTTTGGAAATATAAAGAAAAATAATAATTTGTTTTCTAGTATCAAAATAACTAATTTATTTTTGAAATTTTAATTTTTAAGAATTTTAATTGAGCACCAAACGAGAACTAAATATCGAGTTATCTGAGGTTTATCTACCCATAATTTAGACATTTTCTACTTTTTAAAAAACTTTTGAAGACTAACTATTAAATTAGTCTTTTTTGTTTAAAAGATTAAAAAATAATTTCCTGTCTTTTCTAAAAATGTTGTTTAGAAAGGAATTTAATTTTGAGACAAGAATTATTTAAAGAATTTTTAAAAAATAAAATAAATCTAACTTTTTGGTTTTTTAAATATCATTTAATATCTTTGATTAATAAATGAAGTAATCATGTTTGTTACTTAATTAAGCTATCGGCATCTAGAATGGACGGACAATAAATTTTTTTTGGTTGTATATTTTGAAACACAGCGATCTTAATGAATAATTTTAAAAGGAATATAAATCCTCTAAATTATATAAAAAAATATCTTTTTGGTTTTGAATTATTTCTTGTTGATATCCTTTTTTAGAAAAAAAACCTAAATTAATGTTTTGATAAGAAAATATTTTTTTTATATATTCTTTTTTGATATTTAATTGTTTTAATTGTGGCATATTTATTTTTTGATTAGACCATTTACATTCGAAAATAGATATATTTTTATTAGTTTGAAGAATAATATCTATTTCTAAATTAACATTATTTTTGGGATTATTTATGTCTTTTTCGTTTCCCCAATAACGACCTATTTCTTTAATGTTCATTTTATTTTTTTTTATTAAAAATGATTGACAAATTTTCTCAAATTCCAAAGAAACATATTTATCTAAATCTTTTTGAATTACAGTTTCGTAAAAATTATTTTTATTCATTATAATTTTTTGAGATTTATTTTTTTCTAAAAAATAAAAAGAAAAATTAAAAAACTGATCTTTAATAAAATAAAGAGTTTTTTTTTGATTTTTTTTGCCAAAACAAATTTCTTTACCTACTATATCTAAATTTTGTAAAATATCAAGATATTTTGAAGTAGTACCAGTGTGTTGGATGCCGCTTTTAGAAGTAATATTACTTAATTGAGTGTTTCCTAATGATATTGAATTTAAAATTCTACTGTAATTTTTAATATTACGAACTTCCTGAGTTAAAAAAAAATTTATTTCATCTTCAAAAATAGCTCCATCTTCTAAAACTAAATTAATAACATTATCTTTAACACTTTTAGTATCATCTATTTTTTGAAGGTAAAAAGGTAATCCGCCGAAAATACTATAAAAAACAATTTTATCTTCTAAACTAGCGTGAGGATAAAACAAATGAGCTTCTGCATAATCAAAAGTTTTTAATTTAATTTGAAAAGTTTTTCTACCATAAAGAGGTTTATGATACGCAAACATATCTTCTAACATCCCTATATGACTACCTGATAAAATTAATTTGATATTAGAGTTTTGTAAATATTTATCAATAATATTTTGTAAAATAGACAAAACATCTGCATTATTTTTTAATAAATAAGAAAATTCATCAATCATAAGAATAATTTTTTGATGTTGACTTTTTTTAGCTAAATATATAAAAAGATTCTCGTAATTATTAAAAGTAATAGGTTCTTGAAAATAAAAGGAAATCTCTTGACTTAATCTTTGTAAATTAATATCTAAACCTGTTTCGTCGGCTACAAAATATATAGAAGAAAAATGTTTATTAATTTCTTTTAATAATCTAGTTTTTCCTATTCTTCTGCGTCCATAAATTAAACCAAATTCAAAATGATTAGAATTTATTTTTTCTTTTAAAATTTTTAATTCTTTTTGTCGACCAATAAACAAAAAATAACCCTCCATAACTGTTTGTAAAGAAACTATCTTATATTACACATTATATCATTTTAGTATAGTATTTGTTTTTTATATTTTTAATTTAATAAAGATATTGAAATATTTTAGTTAAATTAAATTATTTGACCCAACTTTTAGCTCAAGAAAAATATTTTGATTTATACATTATTACCATTGTTCCGTCTTGTTTAAAACAAGCTCATTATTATTGAATTAGACAAAAAGAACTAATGAAACGTATAGTGTTAATTATATCTAAATAATGGGATTGTTTTCATTCTTTTATACAAATAACTAAAAAAATTCAAGAATTTAAACGTTTTTATAATTAAAAATGGTTAATTAAAAAACTTAATTATTAAAGTTCCTTAATTATTTACAAAATTATCCATTAAACAATCAGATAACTTAATCAAGATCAAATTAAAAATTGCTTTTTTATTAAATACATTTATAATAATATAATAAACAATTCCTAATCATTATTTATTCTATGTAAAAATTTTATAAAAAAATAAGGATAAATTTTCATGTTTGATATTTTTTTAATATTTTTAATAATTGTTTAAAGTTTTTTTTATTATTTTTTGATAACAATTTTAATAATTTTGTGAGTAATTATAATAATTTTGAGTTGGGCGCCAAAGAGGCCTAAATTTCGTGCTGTCTAACCAATAGCCAGGGCTGATCGCACTGAACCCATATTTTGTGACAACTTTTAAGAATATTAATAACCATCTCGATTGCTATTTAAGTCGAAAATATCTCCACTTTTATCGTGAACCAAACTTTTTGGAACTGCGCTATTTGTAGAAAGTTAAATTTCCAATAAAAGTTTTACTCAAGACAAAAACCAAAATTATTTTACCTCCTCACTTATTAATTACAAACAGTCATTCTTTATCAACGCCCCCTATTTATTAAAATAATGTTACCTTTAGTAAAAGTTTACTGCCAAACTTTAACGATTACCAAGATTTTGAACCTTTTAAAAATCAAAAGGCATCTTTATTATTGGTAAAAAAGTTAAAAAATGCCCAAAAATAATGGGTTTATTAAATAGTAGTGACTACACACTAAAAATAAATTTTTTCAAAAACATCTTACTGATCAACCTAATTTAATTAAAAAAAATTTTCACACCGATCAACCTTGAACCAAACTTTATACTGATTTAACTTGTTTTAAGACTAAACAAGGATGCTTCTAATTATCATCGACAATTTTTATTTTTAAACACTATTTTACCTTGATTAGATGATATTTTTTTTTGTTTTTCTAAAATATTTTCAAATTCGTTTTTTTCTGCTAAAATTTTATAATTTTTAGCATATTCTAAAATTATATC
>NZ_JAOSIT010000042.1:0-3627 GCF_030586975.1 Candidatus Phytoplasma gossypii
GTCGATGTAATGTAAATATACATTCGCCAACAAGGGAGAAATGATTCCTCCTTGAGGAGAACCGGATAAGGATTCGTATTTGACCCCATCTTTCATGAAGCCGGCTTTCAACCATTTGTTAATGGTTAAGAGGACTTTATTCTTTCTGATGAACCGATTTAAGGTTCTCATGAGAATCTCATGATTAATCATATCAAAGTAGCCTTTCAGGTCGATTTTGATAATGTAATCAATTCCTTTAAATCTTTGTTTGACACGTTTAATGGCGTCATGACAAGATTTTTTGGTTCTAAATCCCAAGCTCCATTCTGAAAAAATATTTTCAAAATAGGGAGTTAAGAGTTGTTCGAGGCATTTTTGTATTAGCCGGTCTTTGATAGTAGGTAGCCCCAAGGGTCTGGTTCTTTTATTATCACTAGGAATGAGAATTCTTTTAACTGGTTTGGGGTTATAACCATTATTGACGTATTCCTGATGGTATCTTTCTAGTCTTTCTAGATTAACCCCATCAATGGTTTCATTGTCCACACCTGGTGTGCCCGCCCTTTTGTTAGTAGCAATTTTATTAAATGCTGTTAACGTTTTATAGAAGTTATTCATTCCTTGTTGCAACTCTCTTTTTAAGGAGTAACCATTTGATGAACGATGTTGAATTCTATTCAATGTTCGCGAAAGTTTAGTTTCTAGTGAAACGGTTGTTGACATTGTATATCAACCCCTTCCTTGATACCATTGAATAAATAATAAATTACTTTCTTCTTTCGCCCTATGAGAGTCATTAACTCTCTTCTCGGTAAGCTGATTAACTAAATTATTCCAAATTTAGGTTTACCCTTACGACTACTCAGAAGATGCTTTATCCTTGACCATCCGGGCTTTTATTTCCAGATTAGTAAAATTAATTACTTAGTTTTAGGATTCTCCAAGTTACACTAAATTTCTACCTTAATTCTTTAGGGGAAGTATCCTCTTTAGGAGGCTGATTCCAGGTTTCCTTATATGATAAACTACCCAATACAAATGCTATATATTAGTAGGCTCTGGACTGTCCGTTTAAGCAACTTCCGGAGCAGGTTTGGCTATTACATCAATTTTCCTTCTTAGGCCATTGCAGGCTTCTCCGTAGAATTATTCGGTTGCGGAGTCCTCTTGACTAATTTGCTTTTGTCGCAACCCGCTTTTATGGTCTGCTATAATCCAACATCCTTTCGTTTGCTGAACCGACCATTTCCTTTCAGGGTTTATCGGCCCTGGCTATTGGTTAGATAGCGCGAAATTTAGGCATCTTTGGCGCCCGCATTTGAGCCACCATATTTAAAGATTCAGTAGCGCCTTTAGTGAAAATAATTTCTTCAGGATGAGAATTTAAAAATGTCGATATATCTTTTCGAGTTTGTTCAATTAAGAAATTACTCTGCATAGCTAAATTAGAAGAAGAACGGATATTCATACCATTGTTATTATAAAAATTTTGTAATTCTTCAATAACCATTTTTGGCTTTAAAGTAGTTGCTGCTGAATCGAAATAAATTAAATTAGGATTTTTTTTAAAAATAGGGAAATAATCACGAAATTGATTAACCATATCAAAATCTATCTTTTTATTTATCAAATTTATTTAATATATCATATTTAAGTTGTTCCGGATTTCCAACTATAATATAGTCATAATTAGGTTGACCTGTTTGTAATAAAGTTTGTTGAACTTTTTTATTTCTTAAAAACCATTGCATTGCTTGAATATTTTGATTATTTTGGCAATTTTTTTTAGCAGCCAAAATGATAGCATATGATGAAAAAACAATATCTGTAGGTTCTTCGTTTTCGTTAATTCCTAAACCAATAGAACCTAAACGTAAAAAATTATTATTTTGTCTCATTAATCCCGGACAATTAATAGCTAAATCATATTTGTTATAATCATCAAATAATTGAGCTACTTTAAAAATATTATCTGTTTTAATAAATTGTAAATTCGAAATATTTTCAATATCTTCTAAAGACAAATTATATCCTTTTTTTTGAATAATTTGTTCGTTAATTTTAATTAAATTTAATTTTCTTAACAATAATAGTGAACGTGATAAATCACATGGAGCTGTGAATAAATCATTAAAAGGAGCAAAAAGAACTCGAGCATTTTTTATTTTTTTTACATCTTCTAAATTTTTAATTTTTAAAGGACTGTTTTTGTGCGAATATAAACCATATTTAGGATGAAAAAATGGTTCAATCATTTCTAAACGTTCTAAAGGTTCAGGAATAAAATAATGATTATAAGCTTTCATAGTATGGAAATTATTAGCAATATTAAAATCAATAATCCCCTCTTTTAAAGCATCATTACAATTGACTTGATATTTTTCTTTTAATTGATTTTCATCGAAAATTTGTAATTCAAAACCAATTTGATTAATTAAATGTTTATTTTTTTGTAAAGTTTCTAAAGTAGATGGAAAATTAGTAGCTATTTTGATAATTTTTTTTAATTTTGTTTCGCAATTGCATGATTGACAATTAAACATTTTTTCAATGGACCTTCTTCTATTTTTATATTTTCTTTATAACCAATTTCGTACAATTCGGTCTTTAAGTTTTTCTGGATCAGAGATCATTACATAATCAATTTCTCCGTTAGTTGTTTGATTAGCATGAAATTTTTTAACTTCTGGATTTTGTAATATTTGTTGTAATAATTTAATTTCTTTACTATTTTCATTGCTTTGGCGCGAAATTAAAGCTATAGCGTATGATTCTACTAATTCATCTTGAGGCTCTTGATTATCAGAAATATTCGAACCAATTCGAATAAAATCTTCATTATATTTCATAAAAGCTGGCCAATTAGCCATTAAATCGAATTTGTCTGGTTGTTCGAATTGATAAGGTATTTGCGAAGTTTTAATAAATTGTAAATTATATGGATTACTGATATCTTCCAAACTAATAGCTAATTTTTTAGTTTTAATAATATGTTCTGGAATGTTGATTAATCCTAAATTTTTTAATAATAAAAGTGAACGAGACATATCGCACGGCTGAATAAAAGCAAAAGACACGGCCAATAATACTTTTAAATTTTGATATTTTTTAACTGTTTCTAAATTAGTTAATTGTTTTGGATTTTTACGATTTATATATAAACCATATTTAGAATGATAAAAAGGTTGTATATAAGAAAATAATTCTTTATTTTGTTTTTTTAAAAATTCATTATAAGCTTTAAAAACATGTACATTAGTATAAATTAATCCATCTATAGAGCCGTCGGATAATTTATCAATACTTTCTTCCGTCCAATCTGTTTTAATAACATGCAAATCTATTCCTTGATAAAAATAAATCTCTTTAGCTTTATTTAAAGTATTCAGTACGGCTTGTATCGGACTAGCCACTTTTATGGTTTGTAATTGGGATTTAGCAAAATTCATATTTTGTTCTTTCTAAACAATTAAAAAACAATATCTGTTTTATAAAATATTTTAATTAATAAAAATACAGATAGATTAATTGCGTTTTATGCAGCGATTTATATTTGCTGTTTTATTTACAATCAGCCCCCGTCCAAACCGGACAAGCAAGTTTCCCAGCATCCGGCTTTCCCTAATTTACTCTCTCTCAAGAACT
>NZ_JAOSIT010000043.1:0-3618 GCF_030586975.1 Candidatus Phytoplasma gossypii
TGAGTTTTTTAATTTCCGCTTGTAGTCGGTTCCAATTAGTTTTCCTTTCGGTTCTTACTGAAGGTGATTGATTAGGTATATATTTGTATTTTTTTGATTCATTTAACCTATCGATTTCTGTTTGTTTTGTCGCTAGTTGTTCTTGTAATGGTAATTTTTGTTGTTCGAAAGAAGTTATTTTTGGGAGAATAAGATTTAATTGTGATTGGTATTCATCGCATTTTGTTTGTGCTTCGTCTACCCATGTTTTTTGCTGTTTTAATAAATCCAATGATAATTTCCAACTCTTTTTTAATTCCGCAATTTTTTCTTGTTCTGCGGAAGATAAATCAGGAGGCAAGACAGCAGAATGATCAGTTTCTTGAAACAAATAAGTTTTAATTTGTTCGAAACGACTAGCCGTTGTTTTGATTTTTGGTTGGGCTATTTCCGAAGAACGTTTTGGTCTGGTAAAAATTGGTTTTTCTATTTCGGATGCTTCAGACTCGAATGTTTCTTTTTCTGTTTCTAAAGAAGATAAAGGTTTTTGGGGAGAAGCGACATGAGAACGATTTTTATTAATCATCATGATAATTATTATTCCCATGAATAAAATAACCATTATTTCAATAAAATATTTTTTAAAAAAGTTTTTTTGATTCACGAATTTCTGAACCTTTCCGATAATAAGAGATATTATTATCAAATTTAGAAATTTGAATATATCAATATTATATAACTTTAAGCAAGAAATGTGGCAAGAAAATAATGATGAAATCAATTTTCATTATTATTTATTGATAATTGGTTGATAGAATTTGGCATATTTTTTGTTTTTTTGTTGTTCTAAGAAACGTTGTTGAGCGCGAGCGTAACTGGGATTTTTTTGTTTTAGTTCTTCTTTTGTGGCATTTATTTTTTCATTTTTATTTTCTAATTCTTCTTCTAAAACATATTTTGTTTCAAATAATTTAGAAGTTTTTGAAACTTTATTTTGTTCTCGAATTAATTCTTTGACAATCTTATCATATTCATTAATCCAAGACCAAAATTCTTTGTTTATATTTTCATTGATTTGGTAAGAATTCGTAATTTCTTGTTTTAAATCATCATCTTTTTGACGTTTTTGATAATCAGCTTTTCTTTGTTGACAATCTTTTTCATCCGCTTTGAGTTTCGCTAAATCACGGTCAATTCGAGCACAAATGGAGAGATAAGTTTCTTGAGACATCATTTTCAAGGATCCATCAGGGTGACAAAAGAGTTCTCGTGCTAAATGAACGATACGGTGGGCTTCATGAACTCCAAAACCTACTTTGGCCATTGTTTCTGCAGTTTTTTTCGTAACCCCGCCACCTATCGCTCTTAACATACCACGACCCCCAAAGGCGTCCATATAAAGTTCGGCTCCTCCCAAAAGGGCGTCACGGAGATTACCAAAACTAAATTCATGTCTTTTATCCCAATCATCTAAAGCGGTTTTAGCGGCATCCGCTCCAGTGCGTAAAATTTTTAATTGTTCTTGTTCCATACCAATCAATGTTATTTTTTTCTCGATTTCCTCAATGTTTTTTTGAATTTCGGCACGGCGTTCTTCAATTGATTGGATTTGGTTCAATATTGATTTTTCATCATCCTTTAAATTTTTATATTTTTTTTCTAATCTTTTTTTAGAATCTACGGCACGAGTTAACATACTTTGGTAATATTCTTGGTCTGCTTCTAAATCGCGAATTTGAATATTAATGTCTTCAATTTCACCAATAATTTCAAGTCTTTCGTCCTTGAGTTTTTTAATTTCCGCTTGTAATCTAATTTTTACATCAGGTGAAGCTAATTTCAATTGTTCTTCTTTAGCTTTTATTTCTTGTTCTTTAACAGCTTTTTCTTTTTCTAAATAAACTAATTTTCCTTTTAAGATAGTAATATTTTCGTTGTTTTCCGACATTTTTTCTTTTATTTCTTTAATTTTAGTTTCATTTTCTGCTAAAGCAGTTTTAATTTTAGTTTTGGCTACTTGGGTTAATTCTTTTTGTTCCGCTAATTCTTTTAAATCTCTTTCACATTTTTCTAATTCTTTTTCCCAATCTTGTTTAAGACCATGGAAATTATTAATCGTTTCCTCATATTTATGGAGAGCTCGATCAACTTCAGGAATTAATTTGCCATAATATTTACTAGATGGCTCGGGTGGTCGATAAAAGAAAAATAAATATATCAAACTACAGACCAAAAGCGATACTCCGAAAGGAATTAAATAACCTTTCCAAGTAGGGGTATTTGAAGGATTATATTTGTTTTTAATGAAAAGAAAACCACCCCAAAGAACACTGGCTAATAAAAACCAAGTAAAATACGATTTCCAAGTAAAATAACTTTTCAATAAATCTAAAAGTGATAACATCTTATTGATTCACCTCCTTTCTTTTTCAATTTGTTCTAATAAACTAAGATCTGGAGAAATAATCATTTGATAAGCTTGTTTTAAGTCTTCGACATTGATTTCCTTTCGACGATTTTCACCTTGGCCTCGGTTTTGGGCAAAGATAGTTACGGTTGCTTTTAAAAGGTTCTCTAAAGTTCGATTTGCTTTTAAAAAATATTGCTCAGGGGGTAATCGTTCTAAAGCTTCATTAATAACTTCATATAAATACTGTTGGGCTTCTGCACTATAAGGATTCTTTCTTTTTTGAATTAAGAAAGCCAACATTTGTTGGCGTTCGCCTTTGTTTCCTGGTTTAATTTCAATATTATAAGTAAAACGTGATTTAATCGCTTCATCAATTTGATGGATATGATTAGTCGCTCCCATAATGAAAATTGGTTTTTCAGGGTTATTTTCCGAAGAAGTCATTTCTGTTTTGAATTGATTCACTACATTGGCAATTTCTGAATCCGCTTCTAACATCCTTAAATCGGAAAAAATGGTTTCACATTCATCTAAAAAGATAATGGCTCCTTTATTTTCTTCCGCGACGAACCGTGCCATCGTAAATAAATCTTTCACCATTTGTGGTGCGATCCCTCTATATTTTTGCGAGAATAAAGAACTATTGACCTCAAACAAAGGTAAATTAGCTTCTTTAGCGATCGCTCGCGCGAAAGTGGTTTTTCCTGTTCCAGGACACCCATACATCAAAATTCCTAAGGGTGATTCTACTTCGCCAATTCCTTGGTAATTGTTGGGATTTTTTAAATAATCAATAAACCCTTGTCCTGCTTTTAATTCTTCTTTCAAACCAATCAATTTATCCAATCCCATAAATTTTTGGGGATCGGCGGGGTGAAACAGTATCTCTGGGGTGGGAGAGTTGGGGGTTTGGTTAAATTGGGTGATTTGTTTTTCGGTTTCTAGTAAAGTTTGGTGATGAATCCACACATAAGTTCCTAAAAAACCAATCAAAAAACAAAGGAATATCAGTAATAATTTTAAAAATAATGGTAAAGTTTTTTTTGGTTTACTCATCGGGAACTCCTTTCCGAACCCAAAAAAAGACTAAGTGGCTATGAACAAATTAAAAAAATGCGTAACTATAAGGGAAATCCTGATGTTACTTATTAATAGATTTATATTCCAAGGTCGTACGCATCTAACTGACCGTCTAAAAGCGGAATGTTGTGAGAATTGCGACAAAACAA
>NZ_JAOSIT010000044.1:0-3547 GCF_030586975.1 Candidatus Phytoplasma gossypii
GTGCCAGCAGCCGCGGTAAGACATAAGGGGCAAGTGTTATCCGGAATTATTGGGCGTAAAGGGTGCGTAGGCGGTCTAGTAAGTCAGTGGTGTAATGGCAACGCTCAACGTTGTCCGGCTATTGAAACTGCTAAACTTGAGTTAGATAGAGGCGAGTGGAATTCCATGTGTAGCGGTAAAATGCGTAAATATATGGAGGAACACCAGAGGCGTAGGCGGCTCGCTGGGTCTTAACTGACGCTGAGGCACGAAAGCGTGGGGAGCAAACAGGATTAGATACCCTGGTAGTCCACGCCGTAAACGATGAGTACTAAGTGTCGGGTTAAACCGGTACTGAAGTTAACACATTAAGTACTCCGCCTGAGTAGTACGTACGCAAGTATGAAACTTAAAGGAATTGACGGGACTCCGCACAAGCGGTGGATCATGTTGTTTAATTCGAAGATACCCGAAAAACCTTACCAGGTCTTGACATGTTTTTGCGAAACGGTAGTAATATCGTGGAGGTTATCAGAAACACAGGTGGTGCATGGTTGTCGTCAGCTCGTGTCGTGAGATGTTAGGTTAAGTCCTAAAACGAGCGAAACCCTTATCGTTAGTTGCCAGCACGTTATGGTGGGGACTTTAACGAGACTGCCAGTGATAAACTGGAGGAAGGTGAGGATCACGTCAAATCAGCATGCCCCTTATGACCTGGGCTACAAACGTGATACAATGGCTGTTACAAAGGGTAGCTGAAACGCAAGTTCTTGGCCAATCCCCAAAAACAGTCTCAGTCCGGATTGAAGTCTGCAACTCGACTTCATGAAGTTGGAATCGCTAGTAATCGCGAATCAGCATGTCGCGGTGAATACGTTCTCGGGGTTTGTACACACCGCCCGTCAAACCACGAAAGTTGGCAATACCCCAAAACGGTAGCCTAACTCGTTTATGCGAGAGGGCGCCGTCTAAGGTAGGGTCGATGATTGGGGTTAAGTCGTAACAAGGTATCCCTACCGGAAGGTGGGGATGGATCACCTCCTTTCTAAGGAAACCGATAAAATCAATCATCTTCAGTTTTGAAAGACTTAGGCAACTAAGTTTTTCTTCGTGACTTCACGAAGGGCCTATAGCTCAGTTGGTTAGAGCACACGCCTGATAAGCGTGAGGTCGGTGGTTCAAGTCCATTTAGGCCCACCAGAGTTATAGGTGTCGTAAGAACACAAATTCTTTGAAAATTAGGTAAATAATAGTTATTTTTCCGGAACATTAAAGGAAATAAGAGCGCACAGTGGATGCCTAGGCACCAAGAGCTGATGAAGGACGCAATTAACGGCGATACGCTACGGGGAGCTGTAAATAAGTGTAGATCCGTGGATTTCCGAATGGGGCAACCTACTATAAGCAGTTATAGTATCAATTGTTAGGTAACTAACTAATTGAAAGGAACGCAGTGAACTGAAATATCTAAGTAACTGTAGGAACAGAAAGTAATAACGATTCCGGTAGTAGTGACGAGCGAACCCGGAACAGCCGGATACTATTAACTAGTTACCAAATTTTAATGAACTCGAAATAGTTGGAAAGCTATATCCTAGAAGGTGAAAATCCTGTAGAGGTAAGTTAAAATCTAGAGTATCCTTAAGTACGGCGAGACACGAGAAATCTTGTCGGAAGATAGGAGGACCATCTCCTAAGGCTAAATACTCCTTGGTGACCGATAGTGAACTAGTACCGTGAGGGAAAGGTGAAAAGAACCCCGGAAGGGGAGTGAAATAGATCCTGAAACTGTGTGCTTACAAGTAGTCAAAGCTCGTTTAAGAGTGATGGCGTGCCTTTTGCAGAATGAACCGGCGAGTTATGATATAGAGCAAGGTTAAGTTTGAAGGAACGTAGCCGGAGCGAAAGCGAGTCTGAATAGGGCGTTTAGTTGTATGTCATAGACCCGAAACTGAAGTGAGCTAGCCATGAACAGGCTGAAGTGACGTGACCACGTCATGGAGGGCCGAACCAGGACACGTTGAAAAGTGTTTGGATGATTTGTGGCTAGAGGTGAAATTCCAATCGAACTCAGAGATAGCTGGTTCTCCCCGAAATAGCTTTAGGGCTAGCGTTGGGTATTTAATAGTTCTTGAAGGTAGAGCACTAAATGAGTGCGGGCTCCACCTCGGGGTACCAATCTCAATTAAACTCCGAATGTCAAGAATCGTATCCCAGCAGTCAGACGATGGGTGATAAGGTCCATGGTCAAAAGGGAAAGAGCCCAGACCGTCAGCTAAGGTCCCTAAATTAATGTTAAGTGGTTAAGGAAGTAAAAACGTTAAAACAATTAGGAAGTTGGCTTAGAAGCAGCCATCTTTTAAAGAGTGCGTAATAGCTCACTAATCTAATATTTTTGCACCGAAAATGTAACGGGGCTAAACATTATACCGAAGCTACGGATATGTTTCGGCTAGAAATAGTTAAGAAATATGTGGTAGGGGAAGCGTTCTAACATCGTAGAAGCTATAGCGGAAGCAGTAGTGGAGAGGTTAGAAGTGAGAATGCCGGTGTAAGTAACGAAAAGATAGATGAGAATTCTATCCGTCGAAAACCCAAGGTTTCCAGGGGCAGGGTCGTCCGCCCTGGGTTAGTCAGGAACTAAGGCGAGGCAGAAATGCGTAGTCGATGACCAGCAGGCTAAAATTCCTGCACTAAAAAAATCACTGATGGAGGGACAAAAGAGGACAAGCACGCCCTTTATTGGATTAGGGTCGAAAAATCGAGTTTGAGAAGATAGGCAAATCCGTCTTCTTACTTGCCAAAAAATAAGATTTGAGGGTAACGTGACTGCGTTCATATTTTCTAGAAAAGCTTCTAGGGTTAATGATTTTTTTACCTGTACCGTAAACCGACACAGGTGGGAAGGTAGAGTATACTAAGACGCGCGAGAAAACTCTTGTTAAGGAACTCGGCAAAATGACTCCGTAACTTCGGGATAAGGAGAGCTTTTATAATAAAAAGTAAAAGCCGCAGAGAATAGGCCCAAGCGACTGTTTATCAAAAACACAGGTCTCTGCTAAACCGTAAGGTGATGTATAGGGGCTGATGCCTGCCCGGTGCTGGAAGATTAAGAGGAGATGTTCGGGCTTGCCCAAAGCATTGAATTGAAGTCCCAGTGAACGGCGGCCGTAACTATAACGGTCCTAAGGTAGCGAAATTCCTTGTCGGGTAAATTCCGACCTGCACGAAAGGCATAACGATTTGGGCGCTGTCTCAACAAGAGTCTCGGTGAAATCAAATTACCGGTGAAAATGCCGGTTACCCGCGACAGGACGAAAAGACCCCATGGAGCTTTACTGTAGCTTAATATTGAAATTGGAAATCTTATGTACAGGATAGGTGGGAGACAGAGAACTTTAGGCGCTAGTTTAAAGGGAGTCACCGGTGGGATACCACTCTTAAGATTTTTAGTTTCTAACCTGCATAAGTGGATTATGAGGGACAGTGTTTGGTGGGCAGTTTGACTGGGGCGGTCGCCTCCTAAAAAGTAACGGAGGCGTTCAAAGGTTCCCTCAAAATGGTCAGA
>NZ_JAOSIT010000045.1:0-3536 GCF_030586975.1 Candidatus Phytoplasma gossypii
ATAGCCATGCTTCTAAAATATCTTGGAAGAAAGGCTCACCGTTATTTTCAATTAAATGTTGGACATAAACATAAAAAATAATTTTTTGTAATTTCATTCGAGTAAGTTCATATTTTTGATGAAAATTATCGATAATATAATTGGCAACATCGAAAATGTTAATGGGCGATTCCATGATTGGTACCTCTTAGTTTTTAGTTTCTTAAAATCAATATAAGGATATTCCAAATAATCAAAAATACAATTAACTTGTTTCATATCGATATCTTTTAATTCCTTCTTCTTCTTTTCAAAAGCCTAAAGGCGTTCATGAAATTTATCGTTAAAAAGGTAAATTGTCTTGTGATTTATTGTCTTGCGGTTTATGATCTAAAAAGATGACATTTTGGAGAATCACTTTGGTCGTGGTTCTTGTTTGGCCTTGGTGATTTTGATATTTTTGGATCGATAAACTCCCTTCGATATATACTTTGGAACCTTTATGTAAATATTGACTCATGTTTTCCGCTAGTTTCCGAAAAGCGACACAAGGGATAAATTGGGCTTGTTCTTTGTGATTAACAGCTAATTGAAAATCAATTTTGGGAATTTGTTCGTGATGGCTATTAATGTATTGTTTTTCTAAATTATGGCTCAAACGGCCGATTAATTGAACTTTGTTTAACATCATTTATCGCTCTTTCGATATATTTTTTTTAATTTCTGAATCGCTTGCGCTTTCATGTTTTCGACTTGTTTTAAAGATAAATTGAGTTGTTCAGCAATTTCCGTGTTGGTATAACAGTTTTGGTAATTTTCATGGATATTGCCTAAAGGAATCCCAAAACTTAAATGAATAATTTTAAATTCCTTTGTACTTAATGTCGTCTTCATTTTTTTTAAAAAAAGTTCGTGATGCCCTTGTTTTAACCAGTGTTGATGCGGTGTTAATAAGGGCGATGTTAAAGGATAATGATAATGATCTACCCAACTAACTAAAGGAATCGATTTAGTCATTTTTCGAATGGCTTCGGAAATCGCTTTCTGAATATGGGGTTTCGCATAAGCTAAAAAATCATAACCTAAATCTATGTAATTATCGAGGGCTTTCATTAAGCCTAAAATTCCTTCTTGTTCTAAATCGGCGCGGGTTAAACAACGCGGATAATATTTAAATTGATAAACTAGTTTTTTAACTAAAGGTAGATGAAGTTCAATTAATTGATCTCGTATTGCTAAATTCTTTTTATTTTTTAAAAATTCTTTAAATAATTCTTGTCTCAACATGCAATTCCTTTCTAAAAATATTTTTAGAAAAGACAGGAAATTATTTTTTTTAGTCTTAGAAATAAAAAAAAGACTAACTTAAGAGTTAGTCTTCAAGAGTTTTTAAAAAATAAAAAGTGTCTAAAGTTTGGGAACACCTCAGGCTTCCCCACCATTCTGACCAAACCTTATTCACCATCCCCCAAATGGCTACTGTTCATCTTGAATTTTTTAAGACTGATCGTCAAGCCCAAGAAACGATCCGCGCCGAATATTACCGTTTTTCCCAGAACTTCTGCGGTTTAAATCAAGCCACTAACGGCTTTAAAAAAGGGCAAGTGATTACGATTGGCGGTTATACGGGCTTAGGTAAAACTAGTTTTGTTTACCATCTGCTCTTAGATATCTCCCAAACTAAGTGGCAAGAAACAACTCATTACCCCCCGATCTTGGTCTTTTCTTATGAAATGACTTTAGCGGAAAATTTAAGTCGTTTATTAGCGAACTTAACCCAAATCCCCCTCGAAGTTATTTTTACCAAAAATTGGGAAGAGACAGGCATTTCCCCTGCCCTTTACACGGAAAGGATGAGAATAGCCAAACCCTTCTTGAACAATCTCCAGATTACTTTTAGTTATGATTCTACCAGAAACATTGATTATGTTTTAGATTTAGTTTATCGGCGCCATTTAGAACAACAAATAGAGATTGTGGTGATTGATCATCTCCAAATTACCAAAGCCACTCATCATTTAGAAAATGATCGTCTGGCCATTGACGAAATTATGACGAAATTAAAAAAACTGGCTGTGGAATTAAAGATCGTCGTTATTATTCTCTCTCAATTTTCCCGCGATACTTACCATAATTATTCAGGAAAATCCCCCGCGATTACCGCTTTAAAAGGGAGTGGCGGCATCGAAACCAATTCCGATCTGGTCTTAATGATGGCGGAATTCCAACCGAAATTAAGTAAAACCCGCGAAAAGCCTTTTAATATTTATAATTGTGATTGCCAACAATTATATGCTAAAGCGCGTGGTCATGAATCCCAAAAAATCATTGAATTAGCCATTAAAAAGAATCGGAGTGGCGCCAAAAAAGACTTGCTTTATCATTTTGAAATGAGAACCCAAACCTTTCAAGAAATCGGTTATGTTTTGCCTTATTCCGATGAAGATGATGATGAAGATGATTAAAAGGAGAAAAAGATGATTGAAAACCAAATCAAAGGAGATGATTATGGAAACTAATAAAATCACCATTTTTGATGTTGCCAATTATATTATTAAAACAAATAAAAGTAAAATCACCAATATGAAATTACAAAAACTGGTTTATTATACATATGCTAAATATTTAGTTGAAAATAATCAACCAATTTTTAAGGAGCCAATCGAAGCCTGGCTTCACGGCCCTGTTTTCCCTCATTTATATAACGAATTCAAACATTATACTTATAACCCCATTTCTCACGGAACTAAAAAAGGAGAAGAAAAACATTTAACTCAGGCACATTGTGTGTTAATTGATAGAATAATAAAATTATATGGCCACAAAAAAACTCCTAGTTTATCTAATTTGGCACATCAAGAAACTCCTTGGCGAATGGCTTGGGATAATAACGAAGATTGGTCTAAAAATGTTATGAAAGACGAAATAATAAAAAAATATTTTACGAAAAATTTCAAAAAAATAAAGTAATCTTAAGATTTCCCAAGCTAAATTTCGTTATTCTTTTGTTAAAAAATATTCTCCTTATCAATCAATTCCAGCAAAGACTCTCATTTGAGAGTCTTTTTTTTATACCCATTTCCAGAGCCACTTTCAGGGGGTTTTTTGTTTTTAAACAACAATATATATATGATGAGGAGCCAAATCCATGAATTATCAAGAACAAATAAAACGCATCCAAACTCATTTTCCGATGATTGTTTTGTTAAAAAAATTAAAAATTTTACCTCCAAACTTTAATATTAACCACCGTTTTCCTTGTCCGCTTCATCAAGGAAAGAATCCCACTTGTTGCCATTTCACAGCGAATAATAAAATTCATTGTTGGAAATGTGGGAAAGATTATGATATTGTTGATGTTTATATGGCGCTGAGAGGAAGTAAAAACTTTTCACAAGCCCTCATTAGAATTAATAACTTTATGAAAACCCAAGAATTTAAAACCTTAATCCACCAAGAAAAAACAATAACAAAAACCACTACTCCCCTTTGGAAACAATCATATCATCCTCTAAAACCAAAACAACCAATTGACGAACAAAAAATTAATAACAAAA
>NZ_JAOSIT010000046.1:0-3530 GCF_030586975.1 Candidatus Phytoplasma gossypii
AAACAAAACTAGTTTTCCCTAAACCCGTATAACCGCCAATCGTAATCACTTGGCCTTTTTTAAAGCCGTTAGTGGTTTGATTTAAACCACGGAAGTTTTCGGATAAACGATAATATTCGGCGCGGATCGTTTCTTGGGCTTGACGATCAGTTTTAAAAAATTCAGGATGAATGGTAGCCATTTGGGGGATGGTGAATAAGGTTTGGTCGGACTGGTGGGGAAGCCAAACCATAAATTTTCTTAATTTAGCGAAAATTTCTTGGTAGTAGAGATGGTGATGATAAGGATCGGGATGAGCAAAAGTAGGTTTAATTATTTTTAAGAGTTGTTGGAAGAGTTTTTCTTGGGTATAAGTATGTTTTAAGTTAGTTAAGCAATCTAAGTTATTTTCTTCAAAAAGATCATCATTTAAAAAAGCTAAAGATGTGTTAGTAAAATGATCTTGAGGAAAATGGGTTTGGAGATAAGTTAGTAATTGGGAAATGAGCGCAGCGGAGGATGGGCTTTGATCTACGGGGGAGAGAGAGGTTTTTTCTAAAGTTAAATATTTTAAGGCTTGAAATATTTGACGATGTTTTCGATCGCAAAACCATTGCGGATCAATTAGGTCAAAATAAAACTCTAATTGTTCCTTTTTGTTTTGGTTTAGATAGGTGATAATTTGTTTTAGGGCTTTTTGTTCATTGGTTAACATGGCCACTTAACTCCTTTGGGCTTTTTTAATGATATTAATATCGGGAAAAGGAATAAATTGGTTTATCCTTAAAGTGTGTAAGAAGTGATTAGCGCGCGGAGAAAATAAGTCAATAACTTGATTAATCCCGAGGATTTTCCCTTGGTTAATTTTCTTGTTTAATCTTTGAGCTTCTACCGTATTATTAGTTAATAAATAAAATTCAAAACGCGTATCGAGTTTTTTGAGTTGTTGGGCTTCGACCATGGCTTGTTTATAACGGTCCCGTAAACAAGTTTTAAAATTAAACGCGATAATTCGTTTGGTTTTCGTAAATAACACTAAATCAAATTTAATATCAGGGATAAAGAATAAATAAGCTTGAGGATATAAATTGCTAATTCCTTGGTGTTGAAAATAGAATAAAATAAGATATTCATTGATTTTACCGCGAATTACTTTTTGACTTTGGGAGTTGTAGTGGTGATTCCTGAAATATTGATTTAAGAAATGATGATGTTGGACCATATATTCGTGAAAAGGATGATTGAAGAGAGTGGGGTTGATGATCAGTTTTGTGATTTGAACACATAAAGATTGCGGCTTAAAAACTTTAATCTGTTCAAAAGCTAAATTAGTTAATGCTTTCATTTATTTTTCCCCTTTCTCAATAAAAAAAGACTCTTTTGGGCGAGTCGAAAGTTAATTTTTTTGGTTTTCCAAGTAACGGTGCCATCAGGTCGGATGGTTTTAATTTTGCCGTTGCTATAATAGATATATAAATTACCATTTTGACATTTTTTCTTAACGATAATAGCCATTATTTGATTGCTCCTAAATATTTCATAATTTTTTTGATATTTGCTGACACAGGATCACTTCCGTTTAAGATTAATTTCTTCATACCCCTAGTATAATGAGTAAGATAATGTTGGTATCCTTGGCGAACGGTTTGAAAATAAGTTAACGGTTTTTGTTCGATGAAATCACTTTGGTGATTTTTTTGGTTTTCTTTGCGGGTTATGCCGACAAGGGGATCAATATCTAAATAAATTAATAAATCAGGTTTGCTTAAGATAGTTTCATGATGGATCTGAAAAATCTTTTTTAACGATAAAAGTTGTTGCTTTTCCTCGGAAAAAGGAAATAATTGGTAAGCATAAGTAGAAGGTAACCAACGATCGCAGATAATTAATGAATTGTTGTTAAATAATTCCGCTTGGATTTGGGTCATATTAGCCAAACTTAAATAAAAACGGGTCAGATAATCTACTTGGGGAAAATTTAAAAATAAATCTCGTATTTCCTTACCAATCGTGCTACTGCCTAATCCTTGATAAACTTTGGGAAAGGGAGTCAATTGGTGATAAAGCGTCTGAATCAGTGTTGTTTTCCCGCTCCCATCTAAGCCTTCAAAAACAATTAATTTCATTATAGTTTCTCCTTTAAAGTCAATTTTAGGCATAAAAAAAGACCTTCTTGATGAAGGTCTCAAAGTATTAATTAATTATTTGATTTTACTTAATTGTTTTAAATAAGTGGTTTGAGCTAATTCTTGTTTGGCTTTGTTTAAAAGGGCTAAATATTTTTCACTATCTTGAATCATTTTCATGATAAAAGTTTGCTCTTGATAAATCCGCACCACATAATAATGAGTGTCCTGAAAATAAACTAAAAAGTAAGCGAATTTTGCTTGGGAACAAAAAAGTTGGCATTGGACTTGGGCCCAGTAGTATTTAGGGATATTTTCTAACTGGGGATTGTTTAAAAAACTAGTCCAAGTGCTAGAAACTGCTTGGTTTTCATTCACAAAAGGACATTTAATTTCTAAAACAGCTTGGTGTTGTTCGTTGTAGCCATCTAAAGATGCGGAAAAAAGGTTAACTTGATCATCAACAAAGATAGCATCTTCAAAAGGTAAATTAGTTTTTTGGCTGAAAAATTCTCTAGCGATGGGTTCCATTTTTTGTCCATGGAGAGTATATTGGTTAGCGGTAAAAGGGGCGCCAAAGAGTTTATCATGGACTAATTGTTCTCGCGAACGAAAAGGATCTAATCCTGTAATGGAGGAAATTTCGGAAGCGTTAATATATTTTTTACGATGTTGGTACCATAATTTGGTCCGTTGATTTAAGTTTTTGATGCGCATCATAATTATTCTTTCTTAAAAATTTTTTTCAATAATAATAACAGATATTTTCCTAAATAATAAAAGAAACACAAAAGGTGATAAAAAACTTTAAGGATAAAATCAATTAAAGATAATAAATGGGGAAGAAATAATAAAATAATTGCGAATAAACCTAAATTTAACCATTGATTTTGGTAAGTTAAGAAAGAACTACTTATTCGCTGAAGCAGATGGTTTATCTTGGTTAACCAAGGATTAAAAAGATGCCACATGATGATTCGGTTGCTTGGTGGTTAAATATTGGTAAAATTGGACCATGATGCCTTTTTGGAGGTGACGGATACTTAGTTTAACGGTAAAAAGATAGAACTTAATACCATAATAAATAGTGGTTAGTGGAAATAACAACAATAAGGTAATGATAAACAAAAGGAGATTGTTTGGTAAAATTGGTAAGATTTTATTAATGAACATCGGTTTTTATTTCCTTTCCGAGGTTTTGTGTTGTTAAATAAAAAAGACCCTGAAAAGGGTCTTGGAACAAAATAAATTTTTATGATAATAATTAATTGGTTTAATTACCAATCATTATTAGTTCTTGAAAGATATTCGGCTTCTTTGGCTTTATCATGATTATGTTTATCTTGGTAAAGGGATAAAGTTTTACGAACAGGATTGAAGTGGAGATGGAAATCAGTTGATTCAAAGCTAGAGTCGGAAACACGA
>NZ_JAOSIT010000047.1:0-3407 GCF_030586975.1 Candidatus Phytoplasma gossypii
TTCAAACAGCTATATTCCGCTAGATAGTTTAGATAGGTTAAAACATCGAGATTGTTAGCCAAACAAAAGTATTGAATAATTCCTCTAACGATTGTTTTGTAGGTCCGGATTATCTCTAATTCGTCTCTATCCGCTAATGTTTCGTCGTGTTTCACCTTCCCCACTTTTAACCAATTATATTCGTGTCCATATTCCTTGGCTTTCGCTTTGGGAATCTGGATTTGAACTTTACCGTTGAAGGAATTCTTTGTGGATTTCCTTGTACGGGTTTTATTGGTGGGATTTACCTTTACCATGTAGGATAGAAATCTAGTTCCTTTACTGGCTTTAACAATCTTTGACTTATTCTTACTGATAGTAAGTTTTAGGTCTTGTTTTAGCCATTGCGTTACTTGATTCTTAATCCTTTCAGCTTGGTTATACTCGCATTTGACACCAATGATAAAATCATCAGCGTAACGGATGTATTCAACTCTCGTTTTTGGGTTCAAATTAATACGACTATCGATCCCTAGTTTATGGTGATGGTTTTTAAGCCATGCTTTCCGATATTCTGGGTTGTTCTTCCTAATCGGCTTCCCTTCTTTAATAAGTTCCTCCATTTTTAGGTCGATGTAATGTAAATATACATTCGCCAACAGAGAAGAGATTATTCCTCCTTGAGGAGAACCCGATAAGGATTCATATTTGATTCCATCCTTCATGAAGCCAGCTTTCAACCATTTGTTAATGGTTGAGAGGACTTTATTCTTTCTGATGAACCGATTTAAGGTTCTCATGAGAATTTCATGATTGATGGTATCAAAGTAGCCTTTTAAGTTGATTTTGATAATGTAATCAATTCCTTTAAATCTTTGTTTGACGCGTTTGATTGCGTCATGACAAGATTTTTTGGTTCTAAATCCAAAGCTCCATTCTGAAAAGATATTTTCAAAATAGGGAGTTAAGAGTTGTTCGAGACATTTTTGTATTAGTCGGTCTTTGATAGTGGGTAGTCCCAGAGGTCTAGTTCTTTTGTTATCACTAGGTATGAGTATTCTTTTAACTGGTTTGGGGTTATAACCATTATTGACGTATTCCTGATGGTATCTTTCTAGTCTTTCTAGATTGATTCCATCGATGGTTTCGTTGTCAATTCCGGGTGTGCCCGCCCCTTTGTTAGCAGCAATTTTATTAAATGCTGTTAGCGTATTGTAAAAGTTATTCATCCCCTGCTGTAATTCTCTTTTTAGAGAGTAACCATTTGATGAACGATATTGAATTTTATCCAATGTTCGCGAAAGCTTTGTTTCTAGTGAAACCGTTGTTGACATCATTTATCAACCCCTTTCTCGATACCATTGAATAAATAGTAAATTACTTTCTTCTTTCGCCCTATAAGAGTAATTAACTCTCTTCTCGGTAAGCCGATTAACTAAATTATTCCAAATTTAGGTTTACCCTTACGACTACTAAAAAGATGCTTTATCCTTGACCATCCAGACTTTTACCCCCGGATTAGTAAATTTAATTACTTAGTTTTAGGATTCTCCAAGTTACGCTAAATTTCTACCTTAATTCCTTAGGTGAAGTACCCTCTTAAGAGGCTGATTCCAGGTTTCATATGATAAACTACTCAATACCAAGAGTTTATATTAGTAGGCTCTGGACTGTCCGTTTCAGCAACTTCCGGAACAGGCTTTTTCATTGCATCAATTTTCCTTCTTAGGCCATCTCAGGCTTGTCCATCGAATTATTTGGTGGCGGAGTCTTCTTGACTAATTTGCTTTCGTCGCAACCCGCTTTTATGGTCTGCTATAATTAGACATTCTTTCGTTTGTCAAACCGACCATCTCCATTCAGGGTTTATCGACTCTGGCTATTGGTTAGATAGCGCGAAATTTAGGCATCTTTGGCGCCCCTCTTGAGAAAATAATGTTTTTATTATTTTCTTTTTTATCAAGAATATTAATATTATGAAAATTTTTATTCGTTGATAAATAGGTTTGCATTGTAGAAGTTGACTCAAAACTATTTTCAGATATTTGATCTTCGGAATTATTATCAGATTTATTTATTATTTTAAAATCAGAGTTATTTAGCTTAATTGTGTTATATGAATTATAAATAATGATTAAAATAATGATAATTATAAAGGAAAAATAAATATTTTTAATTTTTTTCATTAATTAAAATAATCGGGATAGAATAGTTGGGTTTAATAACAAATTAATTTCGTCATATATTCCAAACCAGCCCCCCACAGAACCGGACAAGCAAGTTTCCAAGCATCCGGCGCCTAATACCTTATAATCTAAGATATTGAAACTCTTTCGCCATGTAAAGGTTATTACCCTTCGCCTTGATCAGGTTCTTCTCAAATATTCCAATTTCAGAATTAAATTGACGACTACTCTAAGTTTCGCTTTTCCCTTGAGCCTAGCACTGCTAGTTTTAACCCTAAGAAGGTGCTTTTAGGGAGATCAAAGTTACTCATAAATTCTACGTGCAGTTTTAGGTACAGTTTACGTTTTTTATTTAAAAAAATTATTTATTTTTTTAAGAACGAGTTTTGTTCTCTAAGCTATCCATTGAAGGATTACTAGGAATAATCTTAATTTGCGAAAGATTTACTAAATTAAGCGTCTTAGAGCTCCTGGCTTATAACAACTTGCCATTGAGGTTTATTTATTAACAACATTTTTAACTGTTTAGGGATTTTCACCTTTTCCATAACTGCTGACCTTGCGAATACTTTCGAATTAGTTGTTTTTTCTTACATCGCTTTCATGCTTTTGCTTTTACTTATTACTCTTTCGAGATAATTTGCCAAGCCCATTTTTCAATTTTTATGTGGTCTCATATTATTATTCCGAATAAGATAGTACGTTAATCTATGGAATTTATGGTCTCTTTGCGCCCTCTTTCTAAATATATTTTTTTTAATATACTATACATAATAAAAAAATGTATAGTCATTATAAGTATACACAATTTTATAATTTTCAAATTTTATTTATGATTTGACAAAAAATAAAAGATTTTTTTGTAATATCAAGAAACACAAATGATTAAACAAAAATAATTTTTAATTAAAAAATAAATCAAATTTTTTAAAAAAAATCATATATAATAATTAAAAATTTTTATTGTAAAAATTAGATATTAAATATTTTTTAGAATATTTCAGTATTTCTTATGAATTTTAAATAATTTTTTTTTATTTATTTCTTCAATTTTTTTAAATACAATTTTATTATTTGTTCTATAATCTGTTATATTTATTCATTTCATTTAATACCAAATATTACGGCTATTCCAACAAGATTTTTTTTTCAAATAAATAGATTCTACATCATCAAAAGGTAAAACTAAACAAGATAAATCATAAATTAAATTTAAACATAAAATCTGAATAGGCATAAAAG
>NZ_JAOSIT010000048.1:0-2884 GCF_030586975.1 Candidatus Phytoplasma gossypii
TATTATGGGCTCTAGCTACAATTTTAACATCTATTACTGCAACAGCCCCTACAGGAACTTCTCCTTTTTCAAAAGCTTTTTGCGCTTCCTGAAAAGCTTCTTTCATAAACCAAAAATGTTTTTTTTTTTTTTTAAAGAAAAAATGTTAATTTAATAACCAAAATTATTTTAATTTCATAAAATATTTTTTGTTTGGAAAGATAGACAATTATTAACTTAATTTTAGTCTTAAAGTATAATTTTTAAATCAAAAGTTTTCTAAAAAAAGGAACAGTTCAATCGCGCCCCATATCAAATTGAAAAATAATATTTGACTATTCTTTAGATAAAGAAAAATAATTAATAGCATTTTTTTTAATGCCAGATTTTTGTCTAAAAAATATAGTTAAAATAATTTTTTCCACAACAACAAAACCTTTTCCAAAGACATTATGTTTTATTTTATCTCCTACTTTATAAATAGAAATATTTTTATTTTTTCTCTTTTTTTCATTAAAATTATGATTTAATTAAGATAATTTCATTTCTTTTAAAAAAACAACAGAATTTAAAAATATTTTCTTTCCATTTAAAAATCTAACATTAGAACTTGTAATATATAATATTTCTTTAGCTCTTGTTATAGCTACATAAGCGATTCTTCTTTCTTCTTTATCAATATAATTTGTATTTTTATCTTGAATAAAAAATTCCCTTTCAAATCCTATAATAAAAACAACTTTAAATTCTAACCCTTTTACTTTATGAATAGTAGACATAAGAACTTTATTTTTATTATTTTGATGGTTATTATCTTCTAATAAAGTTATTTTATTTAGCAAAATATTTAGTTTTTCCCAGAAATTTCCTTCTTTTTGTTCTTTATTTTCTGCAATAAAAATTTTTTGTAAATTATCTAATTTATCTAAAATATCATTTTGTGTTTCAGAATCATTATCAACAATTTTTTTTTTCTTTTTAGATAATATTATTTCTGAATATTTAATTTCTTTATCAATTAAAAAAATAATATTATCTAAACTACATTTTTTTTCGTTAGAAATCAAATTTTTAAGATTTTGAAATATATTTTGAAAATTATTAATTTTATTTTTTATTTTATCTTGTTCAGATAAATAATTCATAGCTTCAAACAAAGAAACCTTTTTTTCATGAGCAATTATTTCTAATTTTTTAATTGTTTGTTTTCCTATTTGTCTAGGAGGAGTGTTAATGATTCTTTTTAAATCAATATCACTTCCAGGAAAAATAAGTAATCTTAAATAAGATATAAAATCTTTAATTTCTTTTTTTTGATATAAAGAAAAATCATTTTTTATAAAATAAGAGATATTGTTTATAATAAAAGAATGCTCAATGTTTTTGTATAGTTTATTTACTCTATATAAAATAGTTATATCTGAATAATTGTAATTGTGTCGAAATACTAATTCTTTAATCTGGTAAGAAATAAATTCAGATTCTTCATCTTCATTGTTAAATTCATTATAAATAACTTCTCTTCCATAAGAAGAATCATTTTTCAAAACATTTTGAAAATGATTACCTTTTTGATCATAATTATAACTAATTAAAAGATTGGCTTTATCTAAAATATTTTTTGTAGAACGATAATTATAATCTAAACACAGCTTTTTAGATTTGAAATCTCGCAAAAATAATTCATTACATAAATTATCAGCACCTCTGAAACTATATATATTTTGATTCGGATCGCCAACAGCAAAAATAAAATTATTTTGCCCTATTATTTTTATTATTTGATATTGAATCAAATCAATATCTTGAAATTCATCTATCAAAATATGAGTAAATTTTTTTTTATAAAAAGAAGAAACTGAAGAATTGTTTTTTAATAATCGATAAGTATAAATTATTAAATCATCAAAATCTAAAAAATTACTTTTTTTTAAAAAAAGTTCATATGAATGAAAAATTTTTTTTTCCTCACGCGAATAAAGATCTAGATTATATTTTTGATCATAAGTAAACAATTTGTCATTTTGTATAACTCCATCTAATTCATTTAAAATTTGTTTTTTTATTTTCGCATTTTTAAAATGAGAACAATTTTTTTTTAGTTGAATGGAATTATATTTATTTTTATCTAATTCTAATTCTTTGATTGAATTTTTAATAATTTTAATTCCTTCTTTTTCATCAATAATATGAAAAAAATTATTAACAACATCTAAATTTAGCTCATTAATATCTTTTTGTAAAATTAAATTTAGCTCATTAATATCTTTTTTTAAAATTAAATTTAGCTCATTAATATCTTTTTTTAAAATTTTAAAACCTAAAGAATGAAAAGTAGAAATTGTTAAATGACCAAAAATATCTTTAGTAAATTTTTTTTGTAACCTTTCTTTCATTTCTTTAGCAGCGTTATTTGTAAAAGTAATTGCTAAAATGTTTGCTGGATTTATATTTAATTCATTCAATAAATAAATTATCCTATTTGTTAAAGTAGTTGTTTTTCCAGTTCCTGCTCCTGCATGAAGATAAATAGCTTTTTCTTCAGATAAAACAGCTTTTAATTGTTTTTTATTTAAATTATGCAACCATTTTGTTTTCATTTTTTAAAAAAACTTTCTATAATATATAACAAGTTTTATTATTTTTGTACTAGACAAAAACATATTTATTTATTGTTATTGTATTATTATAAATTTATTTAATAAAAAAGCAATTTTTAATTTGATCTTGATTAAGTTATCTGATTGTGTAATGGATAATTTTGTAAATAATTAAGCAGACTTTGATAATTAAGTTTTTTGATAGGCCATTTGTGATTATAAAAACTTTTAAAAGTTTGAATTTTTTTAATTATTTCCGTAAAAGAATAGTGATACCAATCTCCATAACGACTTTTAAACCACCC
>NZ_JAOSIT010000049.1:0-2857 GCF_030586975.1 Candidatus Phytoplasma gossypii
CTGCTAATCGCAATAACGAAAGTCAACCAGGATTAACTTATTTAACTCAAAAACGAAAATTAACTCTAGAAACTATTAAAGAATTTAAACTAGGTTATGCCCCGTTATCTGATAAACCCTTATCTTTCCGCTTCCTCAATTACTGTCAAAAGCAAAAGATTAATCTGGATCAATTATTAGAATATGGCTTAATCAAAGCCAAAACTAGTCGCCAAGGAAAAAAATATGTTCACGATACTTTTCATGGTTCGATCATTATCCCCATTGAAAATGGTTATCAGCAAACCTTTCATTTTTATCAAAACCATTTCCGTGAAGTTTCTTACTTTCAACCCAAATATCAAGCTTTAACTAATTTTAGTCAAACTCCCACTTTTCATTTTAGTTATCGGTTTTTCGCAGCGTTACCAGATATTAAAAAAACGAAAATCCTCATGATTCATGAAGGTTTTTTTGATGTGATAAGTTGTTGGCAAAACAATATTAAAAACGTGGTTGGTCTCATTTGTGTTGCCCAATTACTTTCTCAATCCCAACTAGAAATTATTAAAAAAGAAAAGATTAAGGTGATTATTGCCTTAGATAATGACGAAACAGGTCAAAAACGGAGTGAAGTTTTGGGCGAACAACTAACTTCCCAACAAATTCCTTATGAAATCCGAAGAATTTTACCTCCTTACGACCGAACTTGTAAAGATGTTGATGATTTATTAAGACAATTCGGAAAACAAGCTTATCAAAAATGTTTTTTAGACCCTTACCTCACTTATGAAAAAGCGAAAAAGAATAACCTAACCGATTTAGCGATTCGTTATTTTGGCGAAGACCGCGTCATTATTAAAAATTGAATAATCAGGAGACAAAAGATGAAAAATAACACCCATCAAGAAATTAGCATGGGAGGGAAAAATAATCAAACCACTCCCAATGATTTAATCCCCATTAAAAACTTTTTAATCAGCTTAAAAACCGATTTAATTAATCTCACCATTGTTGCCCATTCCAAAAAGAAAAATACTTATCAAGAAGCGAATTATCGTCCTAAAAATCAAACCCTTTTTGTGGATTCTCGCATATTAGAAGAAATTAAACAATTAAAAATCGCCTTAATTAAAGATACTAGTAATAGTAAACTATTACTTACGGATTTAACCCCCCTTAAAAGCCATAATAACCGCCTTCAAAACCACTATCCCCTTTTCCAAATCAATTATCAAAATGAAAAGAAAAATCAGATCAAAAAATTAATTGGTAAAATTGATGTCAATAAATTAGTAACTTTACAATTATATCCTCTAGATCCAAATAAGTTAGATAAATATCATAAACCTATCAAAACTAACTATAAGAAAGGTTTAAATATTATTTATTATCGTCAAGAAGATTTAAATTTTATCCAATCTTTTTTAACTAAAGCTCCACAAGGTTATCGGGTGAAAAAGTTACGTTCTGGTTATTTATCAAATTTAAATAAAAAAGAATTAAAAACGAATAAATAGTTTATAAAATTACCATTTTATTACCATTAGGTTACCATCTTGTTACCATATCACTTTACATATGTTCTTTTTAACAACAAGCTTCTCAAAGGAATGATACTTTATATTTTATATCGATAATGATAATGATACTCGATATTTGATATTATCGCATCATCATTCTTAATCATTATTGTTATCGATATCATAAAATTGCTTTGGAAACAACAATTTTGTTTTTAATTTATTTAAATCCTCAATTTAATTTTAATTTTTAAGTTAATAGCCTTACCAAGGATGGAATATATCTTATTTAAAAATTAAATAATTTGTCTCAATTATCGAATTATTACTTAAATAATTTTAAAAATTAAATCTTAAAGGATACACAAATGTAAGAAAAAAACCAAAACTGCAATAACAAAAGCGTTTAAATGAAAATAAACGGTTCGATTTGAATGATTAACATTATTAAAAATATTTTTATTTTTTAAAAAATGTGTTCGATAACCTTTCATTATATAAAATAAGGGATAACAAAAATTAATAATTACCTCCCCAATACTTAAAACAGATAATCCTAATTGAATCAAATAAAGAACATTCATTCTTACTTAAATCCTTTCTTAATCAATTTTTTACATAGAATAAATAACGATTAGGAATTGTTTATTTTATTATTATAAATATATTTAATAAAAAGCAATTTTGATTGTTCATAAATAATTATTTATTTAGTTTGATTAATTAATCTTAGTCTTAAGTTGAGATTTTTTTTTCTTGATAATTTTGTAAATAATGAAGGGGACTTTGATAATTAAGTTTCTTGATAGGCCATTTGTGATTATAAAAACTTTTAAAAGTTTGAATTTTTTTTATTATTTCCCCAAAAGAATAGTGATACCAATCTCCATAACGACTTTTAAACCACCCTTTTAAATTACTAAACCAGGATTCGATCGGGGCATTATCATTGGGACAACCAGGACGGGACATACTAATTAAAAAGCCTTTTTGTTGTAAAGTTTGTTGCCAAAAGCGACTACTATAACTACCACCCCGATCCGAATGAATAATACAAGGTTTAGTTAGCGAAGGTAAAACTTTAAAGGTCGCTTTAATTAACTTTAAATTAGGCTTTAAACTAGTTTTTAAACTTAAAATCTCTTGATGATAACCATCTAAAATAACTGAAACCCATAATAATCCTTGAGTTGTTGGAAAACAAGTTAAATCGGTATAAAGTTTGGTCAAAGGTTGATCGGCAACAAAATTGTTTTTGATTAAATTAGGTTGATAAGCGACATGTTGGTGAAAAATTTGGTTTTTCGTATGCGGACGTCGCCATTTCATTAACCAATTATTAGTTTTCATAATTT